>CATKCE010000089.1 GCA_949744905.1 uncultured bacterium | reverse complement strand
GCTCTACCTGCTGAGCCATAACAGCATTTTGCCGTGCTTTCCACACGGCAGAATTTATTATACACTATCGCGGCGCAAAAATCAAACGTTTTTGTATAGGTTGCAAAAAATTATTGCAAATCGGTAAAGACTTATACTTAGGCTATTTTGTAGGCGTAATCGAGCCGCCCCAAAGGCGCGCAGTCGCCGGAAATATAAAAGTCGTCGACGTCGCCGAAGCGTTGAAGATTGTCGGCGGCCTTTATGCCTATCACCTTTCCGCCCGCGGTTATACCGAGAGTTTTGAGCGGAACGGTATACAGTATCGTTTTGCCGGAAACCGAAACTTTTGCCGCGCCGGTCGATTCGGTCGCGCTGCCGACGCCGGTGAATTTTTCCACAGAGGCGGCGGAGCCGTTTTGATCTCTGCCTATAACAAAATTATAGCCTTCCCACGACGTACCGTCGATGCCGCTGATATAAACATTCATGTAAGACCTGTCGTTTGCCGCGCGCGGTCCGATGTCGACTTTGCACGTTACGGCGACGTAAAGATTATAGCCGTCGTTGCCTACGCGCGTTTCCAAAATATTGTGGCGATTGCTGGTATCGGTGTAATCGTACGTTCCGCCCACGGAACTTTCGGTACGTTTTACCGCGTCGCCGCCGATATCAACGAATTTGGCGGAGAGAGCGTCTACGTCCGACGCATTTGCCGCGCTGCTACGCTTAAACAGCATGACGTTGTCGGTACCGTCGACGGTCGTACCCTTAAACTTGCGGATATTCGAGGCAAGTTGCATATAGTAATTGTCGCCGTAACCGCCCTTCATCATCTCGGCGTCGCGCGAGAATTCCATATTAAAGCAGTCGTTGAATACGGCGTAAGGATATCCGTATTTTACCTTGGGAGCCGCCCACTCGTTCCATCCTGTAACCGTCACCATTTTGAGCCCGTCTTTTTCGCTTAAAACATTTTGCCACTGCCATTCGAAGTTTGTGCCCGCCATTACGTTGTTCGAGTTTACTCCGTAGTGGTCGCTTTGATCATCGGGAGTCCAGCCGCGAGCGCGGTAAGCGTACTTTTTGCCTCCCTTGAGCGAGTCGGAATAACTGGTGCTCGACCAAGAATTTATGTGCTGAGCCACCGAAACGTTCATTATGCCGCCGTGGTCGGGCTGCTTGCCGCCGTTTTCATACTTCCACTCTATCCAGGGGAATCGGTCGGCGCTTGCGGCGTCGGACGGCCACTGCATGCGCTTTAACCACAAAGCGTCTTTAAGAGCGCCGTCGGTAACAGAGGTGAAATTGCCCACGACCAGCGGACGGTAATCGGGATTCATTTCGCGGTCGGCGCGGAACCAGCAACTGTCGTACTTGGAGTTTTTGTACCATTTGTCGTACACGCTTCCGAGCGCGGCCGCGCTGTCGGCGGCGTTATTGGGAAGCATGAAAGTAAGCGTAGGCACAGACTTGTATCCTTCGGCTTGAAGTTCGAGTATCACCTCGCAAAGAGCCTGCACCGACGCGTCGTACTCGTTGCCGCCGTTTGTATAGTCGAGATACAAAAAGTCGATGCCGGCGTTCATGAACAATTCGAGGTGGCGGCGCACCACCCACTTATCGGTAGATTTGTAATAGCCGTACAAAGGCTCGCCCCAGTAGTGGAAAAAAGTCATGGGGCTGATCGTGCCGTCGCCGTACGCCTCCGAGTCGTTCAAAGCGAACAACGGATTGCCCTCCTCGGCGGTGCCGTACTTTGCCATAAGATCGTTGACGTCTATTATACTTCCGTGTCCCGGCTGTCCCAACAGCACAAAATAGAATATGCCGACGTATTTTTCTTCCAAGCCCGACACCGGCGAAACTTTCCGCCCCAGAGCGTCGGTCCCGGTAAGCTGGGCGTAAGTAAACTGTTCGTCGCTAAGGGAGCCGAGCGCCGTGTTGAGCGAAAGCTGTTGCATAGAACTCGGCGCCTTGCTTATCTCGGTCTCTAAAGGTTTATCTTTATCTCCGGGTTCATTGCCGTTGCCGCCTCCGCATGCGAAAAGCGAAAGCGCAAAAAACGCGCAAAGTAGGACCGAAATCATCTTTTTCATACTTACCGTCTCCCCGTAGTGAAGTTTACGCTATTTTGTAAGCGTAATTGAGTCTGCCCATGGGCGCGCTGTCGCCGTGAGTCATAAACTCGTCGACGTCGCACGCCGCTTTGAGATTATCCGTAGCCTTAATGCCGACGACTTTGTTTTTGTCGACTCCCAAAACCGAAAGCGGGATCGAGTACACGACGGTATTGCCGTTTACGGCAAACGCAACTTCTCCCGCCTTTGTAAGTTCGCCCTCTGCGTCGGGCTTAAAGATATCGGTAACGCCGCTTAAAGCGGGATTGCCGCGGACTATAAAGTCGTAACCCTGCCAGCCCGCGCCGCCGCACGAAAGATACAGATTCATCCAGCCGGCTTTGTCGGTATCGCCGGATTCGGGCATTTTTATGTCATCGCGGCAGGTCACGGCAACAAACAGATCGGCGCCGTCGTTGCATATTTTTACGTATTCGATATCGTTGCGGTTAGTATTGTCCTCAGCCTTTATGCTGCGGTCCACAAACGTGTGGTCGCGCGCCGTGGTGGCAAGCCCCATATCGAGATATTTGCGGGCGGTCTCCCACACCGAAAGGTCGGAAAGATCCGATACCGTCTTTTTTTCGGACGCGTAAACGTTGTCGCTGTTTTCCACAGTCACGCCTTTGAATTTGCGGATATTCTGCGTCATCTGCATATAGTAGTTGTCGCCGTATCCGCCTTTCATCATTTCTATGTCGCGCGAGTGCGCCATGGAAAACTGGTCCACGAAACATCCGCGGTCTTTGCCCTCGGACGCGGGGTTGTCTTTTTCAAGCTTGGTAACGATCCACTCGTTCCAACTTGTTACCGTCACCATTTTAAGCTTGTCGGCGTTTTTGTGTACGGTCTGCCACTGGTAATCGAAGTTTACGCCCTTCATCACCGACTCGTTGTCGGTACCCTGCTTTAAGAAATCTTCCAGATCGTAACCGCGTGCTTTGTAAGGCGACAGTTCGCCCGCTATATCTTTGTAATAAGCCTCGCTGGACGCCTCTCCGCCCTGCGATACCGAAACGTTTAGAACGCCCGCTCCCTCGCCCCAAGGCGTGTGGATAGTCTGCGGATATTTCAAGTCCATCCAGGGTATCGCGTTTTCGTTAATCTGACGAGTGGGCCACTGTTCTTCCATAAAGCAGAACTTAGAAGTCCATTGTTTATCTTCCAAAAAGTTCACAAAGTTGCCAACCAATATGGGAAGCTGCTCGGGATTCATTTCCTCGTCGCCCCTAAACCAGCATACGTCGTATTCGTCGGAGGCGAAAAACGGCCGGTAAATGTGCTCGTTCCAAATCGAACTGAGTCCGCCGGGGTCTACGCAACTGCAAAAGAAAGTGATCTTCGGAGCGTCGTATCCCTCGTTTATCATGTCCTTAACCACCTTCAAAAGCACTTTGACGGTGGGCTCGTAAGTTACGTTATTGGTAAAATCGAGGTACAAAAAGTCGATGCCGGCGTTCATGAATAATTCCAAGTGCTTGCGTATTACCCACTCGTCGTCGCTGCGGTAGTAGCCGTAAAGCGGTTCGCCCCAAAAGTACGATTTACTTTGCGGAGCGATATCCGCGTCATAATACGCCGCCGTCTCGCCGGTAATAAGCGCTGTGACCGGACTTTTGTTAATGGGATATTCGTTTGCCGGATACTTTTCCAAAAGGTCGCTTAAGTCGTAAATGTAATCGTGCGGTTTGCCGCCCCAGTAATTGGAATAATCGTAACCGGTGGCTACAAAGTAAAACAGCCCCACGTATTTGTCGTTAAGCCCCGCAAGCGGAGTTATCACGCGCCCCAAACCGTCTACTCCCATTAATTGCGCGCGCGTAAAATCTTCGTCGGACAACGCGGAGAGTTTGTCGTTTACCGACTTTTGTATTTCGGCGGCGGTAGGGCCGCCTGGCTTGTCGCCGTCCGGTTTATCGCCGCCGCAGGAAAAGCACGCAAATGCGAGCGACAACGACAAACAAAACAAAATAAACTTGTTAAAGGTTTTTTTCATATCAAAATTCCTTATCCGTCAGCCTTTTATGCCGCCGATCTTTACGCCGCCGATCATCTGTTTTTGAAACGCGAGAAACAATATCATCGGCAAAACGGTCATACACACCGCCATAGCCATTCTTACGTTTGTAAAATTGCTTGACGCGCCGGATGCGCTGAACTGCTTGTAAAACGCCACGGCAATGGTCATTTTGCTGAGCGTGCGCAAATAGATGAGCGGTCCCTGGAAGTCGGACCAACGACCTATTATAGTGCTTATTCCGATGAATACCATTACGTTGAAGCACATGGGAAACATTATCTTAAAGAATATCTGCACCATATTCGCGCCGTCTATGAGCGCGGCGTTATCGAAGTCTTTGGGAAGCGCCCGCATGAACTGTATCATCAAAAAGATGTTCATGGCTCCGCCGCCGAAAAATGCCGTGACCCACTGCGACGCAAGATTATCCACAAGTCCCAACGCGTTGAACATAACGTATGTGGGCACCATTACCACGGCTCCCGGAAGCATTATCGTGCTCATCATAACGGCGAACATGATTTTTTTACCCTTGAATTCGCGCCGTGCGAACGGATACGCCGCCATAAAGCCGGTAAGCGGAATAAATACGCCGTTTATCGCCACGACGACAAGCGAGTTGCGGAAGTACGGCCAGTAGTCTAAAAACACCTTGTAATTTGAAAAGTAAACGCCCGACTTTGGAAACAGCATGGGTTTTGCGGCGTTGATGTCTACCATGCCCATTAGACTTTTGCTCACCATGAACACGTAAGGAAAGAGCAAAAACACCGCAAGCGCGACCATGACAATGTATTTTACCGCAAGCAAAACCACGTTTTTGGCGAGTTTTTTTCTACGGCTGAATAAGGCCTCTTGACTTAACGGAGGAACATTATGATAAATATTTTCTTTTGGCATATCACTCACCGTCCCCGTAATTGACCCAGCTCTTGTTGGTAAAGAACATTATCATAGTAAGTATCGCTATCACCGCAAACAACAGCCATCCGAGCGCGGACGCAAGTCCGTACTGATTGCCGCCGCCGAACGCCGTTTCGTAAATGCGTACGGCTATAAAGTAAAGGCAGTCGTTTGGTCCCCTGCCCACCATGGCGTACGTATCGAACGATTGCAAAGCGCCTATTATGGCGTTTATAAGGTTGTAGAATATCATGGGGGTGGACATCGGCACGGTTATTTTGAACAGCTTTGTAAAATAGCGCGCGCCGTCGAGGTCCGCCGCCTCGTACATCTCGGGCGGTATGTTGCGGAGAGAGGCAAGCCACATGATAACGCTTCCGCCAATGCCCCACAAGCTCGTAAACAACAATGTGGCGAACGCGCTATCCTCGCCCTCCAAGAATTTGCTGTGCAATCCGAACAAGTCCAAAAACTGATTTGCAATGCCGTTTAAGCTGAATACGTCCGCCCACAAGAGCGCCATTGCAACGCCGGGAATTATCGTGGGCATGTAGTAAAGAAGTCGGAACACGCGCACGCCCTTTACCTCGCGGTTACATATAAGCGCGACGACATACCCCAGCACCATGCCGAGCGGCACGGCTATGATCGCATATAAAAAGGTAATGCCGAACGAATACGCGACGTCTTTGAGCATTCCGCCGTATCCCAAAGAAAATATCTTTTGGTACTGGAAAAAGCCCACGTGCGAAAAATAAATGCCGTTATAATCGGTAAAGCTGTAAAAAAGCGACGAAACGACGGGATAGACCGTAAAGATAAAGAATCCCGAAATTATAGGCAATAAAAACAGATAACAGCCGTAATCGCGTTTTATCCACTTCTTAAAGCCCAGCTTTTTATGGCTTACAAGTCCGCTTGAAATGTTTGCCGAGTCTCTCATTGTAGCGTAAATATCCTCTCGATAGTAAATTGTCAGAGCCTGCCCGCCTGCGCGATATCCCGCTTCATGCTGTTTGCCGCGGTGGTAACGTTGCCCATTATTTCGTTCACCTTGCCGCCTATGCCTGACTTAAAAGCTTCTTCTATGCGGGCGGTAACGCCAGACTGGGCTTTTAACGGAACGTTGGGATAAAAATCGGTAACGCTGCAAGCCGAGTCCGCCATCTTGAATATAAAAGCGTTGTGGTTGAAATCATGCGAAAGCTTATCGGTGCGGCAGGTACGCCACTTGGCGTTAACGGCCTTTAATAAGCTGTCAAGCACGGGAACACAGTCACCGGTCTCGGAATACGCGTTTTGTCCCTCTACGCTTACAACGTGCTTTAAGAAATTGTACGCGGCTTTGGAATTCACCGAATTTTTATACATAGCGTAACCCGAACATCCCGCGCCGACGGTATACGTGCCTCCGAAGTTGGGCATCGGAGCTACTCCCAAATTGGGTATAGCCAACATGACCTGATCTGCCATTTCCACGTTGTCGAGAAGATCGGACATTACCGCGCGGGTGTGGAGATAAATAGGCGCGGTCTGCATACGGAACAAACCGCCGGTCTTGGCAGCGCCGGTAGATAAGTCGACCGCAAGGTTTGCGTAGCCGCTTGTCGTATCCACAAGGTTTTTCCAATAAGCTATGGCGTTTTTGGTGTTTTCGCTTGCGAATACCACTTCTCCGTTTTCGTCCACCACTTCGCCTCCGAACGAGCGCACGAGCGGATAATCGAGGGCGTTCCAAGCCACGTTGCAGTCCACTATCGTACGCACCTGCTCGTTGAACTTATGTCCGTAGCCGTTAAGCGCGGTAGACTTACTGAGACCCGCGCCGAGGTCCATGCACATCTGCTTGAATTCCGCGCCGCTCATAGCCTCGGTATCGGAAGGATAATCAACGCGCGCGGCGTCGAACATATCTTTATTGTAGTACATGACCACCTGGTTATAGTCGCGCGGCATCATGTAAAGATTGTCGTTGAGCGTGCACATTTTGAGCATGGTCTCGTTTATCCCGTCAAGACTGAACGAAGCGTCTTTTTCTATTATGGGCGTGAGCGGCGAAATAAAGTCGGTATCGAGCACCCACTCGTTTATAAACATTTCGCTGAGCCAAAACACGTCGTACATTATTCCGTGCTTATTCAAATTTATCGCACTGGATGCGGCGTTAGTCACGATCGATTTGTAATTGTCAAGCGAGATATACTCCACCTTAAAGGTTATTTTGGGATACTTGACGTTAAAAGACTTGATAAACGCGTTGAGAGCGTTTTTGTGGCTTTGAACGTCCGGCGCGGCGACTTTGATATTTCCTTCAAAATCGGCGGTTATCGTCATGTCCTGGTTGATGATGTTTTGGTTGCCCTGCCCCTTTTCCTTATCGGGGTCCACGTAAGTGCAACCGGCAAAACATGCGGCGCACAGACATACGGAACATATAAAAGCAAGAATTTTTTTCATACAAGTAGCTCCTTAAACAGCAAAGGGTAGTAAAAAATCATATGTCCTCCCGCCCGTAATTCCGCGCGGGAGGACACGTGACTATACAGTATTATTATCTATTTCCGGTTTCTTTCTTTTTGATGAAAACCACGCAAGACGCAAGAGCGAGTGCGAGAGCGGCGCCTATTGCCGAGCTTGCGGCGGTCATGCTTCCGCAACCTTTGTCTTTTTTGCCGTCCTCTTTATCGTCGGGAGTTTGCACCGCTTCGAACTTGGCGTAAACAAAGCGGTTTTCCGCGGTAACTACGGTGTTCCAATCGTATTCTTCGGTGCATGCCTCGTCGCTATAATAACCCTTGAATACAAAGCCGTCTTTAACGGGGTCGGCGGCGGGTCTGACGTACTTAGAACCGAAATCGGCTTTTATTACGTCGCCGATAGCCGAACTGTCGGCAGGGTCCACGATCGTAAGGCTGTACTGCTCGGGCACGTATTTCGCATAAAGCGTGATAGCGTCGTCGACTATCGTCGAAAAGTCGTAAGGAGCGGTAAGAGCCTCGTCGGTGCACCAGATAACGTTTTTCTTGTAGCCGGTCTTTGCGGGCGCGGTGGGAGTGTTGACCTCGGCAAAAGGCTGCCCCATTAAAGCGGCTTTCTCCTCTATCGTCTTTCCGTCGGCTACAAACGTGATGTTTATGCCGTAGTTGATGGTTATCTCGTTTGTACCGAGCGGCATGTTGAAGTAATAACCGTTGGTCTCGTCTCCGAGCACGGTAAGCTGTTTGCCGTTTGCGAACACGCCGTCGGGCGTAAAGAAGTAACCGGCGGGAGGAGTTACGGTAAACTCCACTTTCTCGCCCGCAAGCATGCCGGTGGCGGCTTTTTCAGTGGTTATGGCAAGACCCGTCGCGCTATCGGCCACCGTAGCGGTACTGCCGTCCTGTGTCACGCGGGCGGTAACGTCGGTGGGGCGAGCACACGAAAACGACACGTAAGCTCCGTCGGGGAACATATTTTTGTTTATGCCGAGGCAGGTGGAAACAGCCTTGTTTACGGACTGCCCGCCCACGGCAACAAGCGTAACGGTAGTGTTGTCGTCGCCTATTTCCACTTTGAACTCGAGTTTTACGTCTTCGTCGTAACCGTCGATATTAAACGTGCTTCCGAAAAATCCGTCTTTGCTTATGGACTTCATCTCGGTATTTCTTTCCGCCTGCACGTCTTTTTTGACCCATTGCAACCATCCGAATATTCTTCCGAAGGTCGCCTCGTGTCCCTGTCCCTGGCTTGTAAGCGCGGAGGTAAGGCTGTTATTGAACCACACTGCGAAATATTTCTGGGAGTCGGCTCCCTCGAACTTGTCTTCTGCGTTGCCTTTGAGAGTGTAATCGATGTATATGGGTTTGTTTACGTCAAACTTGCGCGCGTTTACAACGTAACCCACATAGTCCATGGTAAACTTAGCGTAGCCGTCGTCTTTTGCCTCGTACGAGCCTGCCGTCATTCCGTAATGAACGCCGTTTACGTTACCCACAGCGTTATTCATATCGGAGTTGTTGGTAAGCACGTTTTCGTCTTCGTCTTTGGCTACGCCGTTTGCATTGCGGTCGAATCCGTTTGCAAGGTCGTAGCGGACGTACGTTTCGTTTGCGTCTGCCGACTTATCTACGGCAAGCGCGTAATACGTAACCGCCGAATTTATCGTAATGCCGTCGGCGCTTATCGTAAGCGGGTTTTTCGCCTTGTTATCGGTAAACCATTTGAGTTCGTAGTTGCTGAAAGCGGGCCAACCGGTGATCTGCGCAAACGTAGGAAAATCGTTTGCGGTTATCTTGCCGCCCTCGGCTATCTCAACGTTTTTGACCTGGGGTATTACGGCGCTGCCTTCATAGCCCAGTACTCTGTAACTTACGACTATGTTCCATTTTGCATAGACGTTAATTTCTTCCACACCCGAAGCTATGGGCGCGGTAAAATCAAAGGGAGTTGTGAGCGCGGCGTCGCTGTACCAGCCGGCAAACACACTGCCGCTCTTTTCGGGGTCGGCTATTTTGTTTATAATATCTCCGGTGCGGTAATTTCCAAAGCCGAGATTGGTCCCGCCGTCCATAAAGTTTACTACGACTGCGTTGCCGAGTTTTGCGTAAAGAGTAAGGTCTCCGGTAACCGGAGTATTAAAATCGTAATCGGAAGTTCCCTCTTTATCGGTAGTCCAGCCCAGTATAAATTTACCCTTGATAGCTAAATCGTTATGATTGTAGGCTTTATCTCCGCTGTTTACATACGCGGTTAAAAGGGTATCTTCGCCGTTTTTATAGAAAATTTTGAAATCGCCTTGTTCGATATTAAATGCCGGAACATGGTCGTACTTTATTTTATAAGAATACGGGATGGTGTGGACATAGTATCCTCTGAACATGCCGCTTTCGTCCAATTCGTTGTCGGAGTCCACGCGTTGGTCAGCAATCGTAACAACCGGCATATTATCGGCTTGAGAATTGCTTTTTCCCACATAAAATTTGAACTCATAATTCTTAAATACAAAATAATCCGCGAAATTTTCATCATTATTTTGAGGTGCTTTTATACCGTATTGCGCCGCACAATTTGCCTGTGCCGCGTAGCCGTCGTTATATCCGCCCCATTGCCACGTGGAATAATTGCATTGATGGAACAATACGCTTTCGCCGACTTTTACGGAAAGTTTGTCGATATCTCCGTTAACGGTCACTTTAAGATTGAACGACGTGGGTTTTCCGTTTGAACTCCAATTACCGTTCATTGCGGCACATACTGTATAAGCGCTTTCAAATGACCCCTTGGGGTTTACCCAGTATACGTTTCCGCCGTAATCGTGATGTCCTTCAAAGCATAAAGTAGACGTAACGCCCGACTCAAAGTTGCGGTCGGCGGTAACTCCGCCGAATCCAGCGGCATCTTTGAAACTGCTACCGCCTATGACCATGGTAGCTTTATAATATACCGTCGTTCCGTTCGATATCTCGTACGTTAACGAAGCGCCCTCGGCTCCCTCGGCATTAAAACTCATTTGCCACGGCATGGTTCTGACGACGCCGCTTACAATAGGGCTTTGTATTGTATCTCCGTACGTAATTACGTCGCCGTCTTTAAGGTCGGTATATGAGGTGAAATTTTCGTCGCCGAGTTTGTGCCCGGCGTTAGCGAGCGCCCCCCCCCGCGTGACCTGCGTATTCCAACCGTTTGCGTCGACCGGATTTTCCGTCGTATCCGCAAAGGCAAATAAACTCATTCCGCACGCGGCGACCGCCATCACCAGTATCATAGCGATTGCGGAGAGTTTACGTTTGAGTAATTTCATACATTCTCCTCCTGTCCTAATAAATAATAATTTTTTATATTGCCCGCGCCGGCGTATGTACTAATATCCGCAAACGCTTAACAACCGTATTTTACGGCATAAAAAACATGCGTTTTTATTCTTTTACCATATTCCCATTATAACTGTCGTCGTATACGTTTTCCACTTGAATTTGGGGCAACACGTTTCATTTGTTGCGCATGTACGTACCGTGCGCGGCGCTAAAACGGCTCAATCATCCAGTTTTTCAAGCGGCAAAACGCAGTCGCAATCCACCTTTTGAGTGCGTCCGTCGGCGTACGCCCAATGCACCGCGTTGATTATAGTTTGAGCTATAAGCGGATTATGATACGTAGGAAAAGTCTCGTGCCCGGGCTGGAAGTAAAAAACCTTTCCGGCTCCGCGGTTGTAAGTCACGCCGCTGCGCATTACTCTGCCGCCCTTGAACCAACTTATAAAAACCGTTTCGTCCGGCTCGGGTATGCCGAACGGCTCACCGTACATTTCTTCGTTTTCAAGGTCTATGTACTCGGGCAAACCTTTTACTATGGGGTGCGCGGGATTCACCGCCCACAGCCTTTCGCGCTCGCCGCCCTCGCCCCAGTTGAGTCTGCCGGACGCGCCCAAAACGCGCTTAAAGGGCTTTGAAAGATGCGCCGAATGCAGGAGTATAAGTCCCATGCCGGCGTACACCCTGCGCACTATCTTATCCGCCAAAGCGTCGCTCACGTCGTCGTGGCGGCAGTGTCCCCACCACAGTAAAACGTCGGTATTGTCAAGAAGTTCGTCGGGCAGACCCTGCTCCGGCATATCCATTGTCACTGCGGTAGCTTTAATGTTTTTGTCCTTGTTAAGAAAGTCTTTGATGGTTTCGTGGTGACCTTTCGGATACACAGAGAGAGCCTCGGGACATTTGCACGAAAACGAAAATTCGTTCCAGACTGTTGCTTTTATCATAATACTTCTCCTTTACGAGTTAAATCGTGTTTTATAACGCTCGGGGTGACAGAATAGCAGACCGTTCGACTGCGCTCGGGGCGAAACAATGCGGTCGGGACTAAAACATTACAGCAGTATTTCTTTGCCGGCGGCGGCGCTTTTGTATATAGCCTCTATTATAGCCACCATGTTCTCGCCCTGGCAGCTTGAAAAATCGGACTTCGCGCCGTGGAGAACAACGTCGACAAAGTGGCGCAAATTGGCGCGGTGACCGTCGCCGAACGGAGCTTTTACGTCTTCGTCCACAAGCTGACCGTTTTTCTCGGTGAATATTTTAAGCGTTTCGTCCTGCCAGGTAAAGCCGCACTTTTCGCCGCGCAGCTCTACGAATCTCTTTTCCTTTTCTATATTGGACGCCCAACTGAATTCAAGTTGCAGTGTGGCGCCGTTGTCGAACCGCACAAAACCCGTGGCAAGGTCTTCCACGTCGAACACTCCGTTTTCCATTTTTTCGCCGAAAGCGGAGTGCACCGAGTCGCTGATATCGGCGGCGTCGGCGAATTTGCGGTACGTATTGCCCGAGACCGATACGGCGCGGGGATCGCCCATTAAGTACACCGCCAAGTCAAGCATGTGCACGCCCAAGTCGATGAGCGGACCGCCGCCAGACTTCTCTTTTGTGGTAAACCAACCGCCCTTGCCCGGTATGCCTCTGCGGCGTATCCAGCCGCAACGCCCGGTGTAGAATTTGCCGCACTCGCCCGAATCTATAAGGGTTTTAAGATATTCCGTCGTGGGCAAATGACGGTTGTTGCGCATTACCATGAGCGTTTTGCCGCTCTTGCGCTCGGCTTCGGACATCTTTTTGCGCTCGGCGAGCGACACGGCGTCCGGCTTTTCGCAAAAAACATGTTTGCCGCCGTTCAAAGCGTACACCGCTATCGGCGAGTGCAGATAGTTCGGGGTGCATATATCCACCGCGTCTATGTCCGCTTCGTCTACCATACGCTTGTAATCGGTATACTTTTGTACGTTTTCCAACCCCTCTATATCCATTTTGGCGGGATTGACGTCGCATACTGCCGCAACCTCGACGTCGGGCATCGCGCCGAACGCGGGAAGATGGGTATTGCGTCCCATTCCGCCTATGCCTACTACGCCCACTTTGAGCTTTTTCATTTTTTACCTCCCTAACACAGTTGCCTGGCAATTGTGTATTTTTTGTGTTTTTTTATTAAACCTATTGCAATTTGGCGTTTATTGATTTATAATAACCTTGTAAGACTTGCAAAAACCGCGTTTCCGCTTTTTTTACTAAAAACGGGCGGCGCAAGGGTGCATGAAAACAAACGCTCATGCCGTTACAATGTAATGATATAATAAGAAACGGCGCGTTTCAACTTGACTTTACGGTTGATACTTTCATATATTGCTGTCAGCCGCCGCCCGGTACCGAGGAGCACATTAAATGTCCAGTGCAGGAATGAATTACGAATTGGCGCAGGATCGCTTTCCGTCGATCTTCGCGGCGGACGACGGCGATCATCTCGCGGGTCCGCATTTCCATAAAAAATTAGAACTTTTATACACGCTTTCGGGAACCAAGACGGTAAACGTGGCTAACCGCGAATACGTGATGGAGCCGGACAACGTAATGATAGTGGACAGTTACCAACTGCACTATTACGAGCCGAGCGAAGGCGAGCAGATGTTGCTTATCCTCCCGGTGATAAACTGCGAACACTTTTTCAAATTCCGCAAAAATCAGATGCTGAAAGCAAGCGTGCTTACCGATAAAGATTACTGCCGCGAAAAAATCAAACCTTATTTTACCAAAACGGTACACCACGGGGAAATGGATCCGTTTACCCTGCAGGCGCACATCGACATGATGCTCTCGGCTATATGCGCGGGTATCGGGCTTGAGACCAGCGTGCATTACACTTTGGAAGGCGTGGATAAAATTCTCGCTTATATAGAGCAAAATTACGACAAGGACTTGACTCTTCCACATCTTGCCGACCACTTCGGATATTCAAAATACTATTTTTCGCGCATGTTCAACGAGATGTTCCACACAAGCCTGAACGATTACCTCGCCGTAACGCGCTTGCAACATACTTTCAGATATTTCGAACAACACGATTGCAGTATAACCACCGCCGCCCTTAACAGCGGATTCGGCAGTATGCCCACATTTTACCGCGTGCTGAAAAAGCACCACGGCGAGCTTTCGCTCAAAAACGTAAAAAAGGACTGACCTCCCGACGCCGTTACAGCAACTCTATACCCGCGCGTTTGCACTCCGCGATCGTTTCGTCGCTCCATATCGAAGCCTGGACTTCTCCGATATGGAGTTTTTCAAGTAACAGCATGCAAAGCCGCGACTGCCCTATTCCGCCGCCTATCGTGAGCGGCAATACGTTATTGAGAACCGCACGGTGATAAAAGTATTTTTCGCGGTCCGTAGCGCCGGATTCCGCGAGCTGGGCGCGCAACGACGCCGCGTCCACGCGTATGCCCATGCTGGATATTTCCATTGCGTCGTCGAGCACGCCGTGCCAAACGAGCAGGTCGCCGTTATGCTCCCAGTCGTCATAGTCGGGCGCCCGTCCGTCGTGACGCGTTCCGTCTCCCAGTTTTCCGCCTATCCGCATGATAAATGCCGTGCCGTATTTCCGCGTTATCTCGCGCTCCCTTTGCTTTGGCGTAAGCCGCGGGTACATAAGGCGCAATTCCTCGCCCGTTATAAAAAACACTTCGCGGTTTATCTTCGCGTCAAGCGCGGGATACAGCGACGTTATATGGTCTTTTGTATCGGCTATCGCGCCGACAATGCGCCGCACCGTATCGCGCAAAAAGTCGTCGTTGCGGTCGGCTCCGCCTATGACTTTTTCCCAGTCCCACTGGTCGACGTACACCGAGTGCAGGTTGTCGAGAGTCTCGTCGCGGCGTATGGCGTTCATGTCAGTATACAGCCCCTCGCCCTCCTTAAAGCCGTACTCGTACAGCGCGAGCCGTTTCCATTTGGCAAGCGAGTGCACTATCTCCACTTCGAATCCCGCCGCGGGCACGTCGAAACGCACCGGGCGTTCCACTCCGTTAAGGTCGTCGTTTACGCCGGAATACGCACGCACCGTTACCGGCGCGGATATGCGTTCCAAGCCGAGAGCCGCTGCGAAATACTTTTGAAAACCGTCCTTTACCTGTTTTATGGCTTTTTCGGTCTCGCGTCTGCCGAGTTTCGACTTGTAACCGTCTACGATTTTTAATGTGCCCATGGCCATGCTCCGAATACAAAGAATATGCAAAAGCGCCCGCGACAAAGAGACCGTCTCGTCGTTGAGCGCTTATTCTTTTTTATTTTAACACGGTACCCGCTCTTTGTCAAGGATAAAGCCTGTCCACCCCGCGGTACACGTACGTGACCTCGCGCACGTTGCCGTACCCGAGAAGATTCATAAGCATGCGCGTAAGACCGAAACCGTATCCGCCGTGCGGAGGACATCCGTAACGGAACAGACTTACGTAACTCTTCATTCCGTCGGGCACAGCGTCGAAGTCTATACTGCCGTCGCCGCGCATGACGCAAGCCGGCAATACTCCTTTGTCTATTCCCTGGCGCACGAAATAATCGAGACGGTGCTCGCGCTGGGCGCCGGTGGTAACTTCGAGTCCGTTCCAAAGCAGGTCATAACTAAGCGTTTTGGAGGGATCGCCGGGCTTATACATGTGGTAAAACGGACGTATCGACGAAGGAAACTCGGTAACGAATATAAATTCGTGCCCGAATTTGTCTTGGGCGTACTTACCCAGCATTTTTTCCGCCGTGGGGTCGAGGTCGCCTTTTGTCTCGGGCGGAACTTCGTAGTTAAGCGACTTTATTATCGCCTTGGCTTCTTCCATTGTCACGCGGGGAAACGGCAAAGACGGCACTACAACTTCTTTACCGAACACTTCCTTTATCTCGTTGCCCAGCTTCTCTTTTACGCTTTTGAGCACGTAATGCAACCATTCTTCTTCCATTTTCATTACGTCTTCAAAAGAATCTATCCAAGCGAATTCGCAGTCAACGCTTGTGAACTCGGTGTCGTGGCGGGTGGTGCTGGACTTATTGGCGCGGAACACGGGACCAATCTCGAACACTTTTTCGAAACCCGCGGCTATGCCCATCTGCTTGTAAAACTGCGGAGACTGCGCAAGATACGCTTTGCGGTCGAAATATTCGAGCTCGAACAGTTCGGCGCCCGACTCGCTGGGATTGCCCACGAGCTTCGGCGAGTGTATCTCGGTAAAACCGCGACTAAGCCAGAATTCGCGCATAGCCATTTCCGCCACGGTCTGCGTGCGGAATATGAGCTGGTGCTCGCGGCTCCGCAAATCGAGAAAACGCCAGTCGAGACGCTTGTCGCGGTTGGTCTCGTTGAAATCGGTCATGTCAATGGGCATAAAGTTGTCGGCAAGATTCACCACTTCCACTTTACGCGGCCATATCTCCACCCCGCCCAATTTTACGAAATCGTCCACGTGGACTTTTCCGGTTATCTTTACCGACGACTCCACAGTCAAAGCGGAAACCGTTTTGTTGATCTCGGCAAGTTCGTCGTTTTTCTCTATTGTAAGCTGTACCGAACCGGTCACGTCGCGCACCACGACAAACTGCATGGTCTTTTTATCGCGCACCTGCTTTACAAAGCCGCAAATCTCGACTATTTCGCCGTCGTGCGCCTTTACGTCGCTTATAAGTGTTCTCATATCCTTTTATGTTCCTCTTTTAATTGTATCGGTATTTTTTTACGCCAGATAGTTTTTCGTACGGGGGAATATCTGAGTGTCGCGTATGTTGCCTATTCCCGTAACGTACATGAGCATGCGCTCAAGCCCCAGCCCGAAGCCGCTGTGCGGCACCGAACCGAACCTGCGCAAATCGAGATAGTTTCCGTAGTCCGAAAGTTTCATACCGCGGTCCGATATAGCTTTTAAGAGCTTGTCGTAATCGTTCTCGCGCTCGGAACAACCTATTATCTCGCCCACGCCGGGCACCAAAAGGTCGGTCGCCGCAACAGTCTTGCCGTCGGCGTTCAGCTTCATGTAAAACGACTTTATATCCTTGGGATAGTTCACCACGAACACCGGCTTTTTATACACCTCGTCGGTGAGATAACGTTCGTGCTCGGTCTGTAAATCGCAACCCCATTCAACGGGATAAGAAAAGTCTTTGCCGCTTTTGCGCAGTATGTCTATCGCGTCGGTATAGTCCACGCGTGCGAACTCGCTGTTTGCCACGTTTTCGAGTTTGGCGATAAGCCCCGCCTCGAAGCGCTCCTCGAAAAATTTCAGTTCGTCGGCGCAGTTATCGAGTACGTACCGCGTGATGAATTTTATCATGTCGGTGGCTATCTCTATAATATCGTCTATCTCGGCAAACGCGACTTCCGGCTCCACCTGCCAGAATTCGGCGGCGTGACGCGTCGTGTTGGAATTTTCGGCGCGGAAAGTGGGCCCGAAGGTGTATATCTTGCCCATCGCCGTAGCCATAACTTCGCCCTCGAGCTGACCCGAGACAGTAAGCCCCGCGGGACGTCCGAAAAAGTCGGCGGCGCAGTACTCCTGCTCGGACTTTATACCGGGAGCGAATCCGACGGTGGTGACTTTGAATATCTCGCCCGCGCCCTCGCAGTCGCTGCCGGTGATTATCGGCGTGTGGACGTAATAAAATCCGTTTTTACGGAAAAACTCGTGTATCGCGTAAGAAAGTTGCGAACGTATGCGGAACATGGCGTTAAAGGTGTTTGTGCGCACGCGCAGGTGCGGTATCGTACGCAGATATTCCATGGTGTGGCGCTTTTTCTGCAACGGATAACTAAGGTCGCACGCGCCCAAAAGCTCCGCCGACTCCGCCGCTATTTCCACGGCTTCGGCTTTCATGCCCACTACGAGCGTGCCTGTAACTTTGAGCGCCGCCCCGAGGTTGAGACAGCCGGCAAGCTGTTCCGCCGCAAACTTGCTTTTATCGAACACTATTTGCGTATGTTTCATTGCCGAGCCGTCGTTGAGTTCGACAAACGCCACGTTTTTGCTGTCGCGCGAAGTGCGGACCCAGCCGCACACCGTGACCTGTTTTCCGAGAAACGCGTCTTTTTGCTTAGTGAGCTGTGCCAATTCCGTATGTTTCATACAGTCCCTTTTGTCGGAATATCCGACTTCTTCTTTTTGTAAATAATTATACCACCATGCGCGTAAAATACGCAACTGTTTTAACGCGCTTACAAATACGAAAGAAGATTTCTCCTTGCGCTTCGCTTAGGCGTGTTTTTGAACCGCTTTCGACACGCATCTAAAAACGGCACGTTTCCGGCACGTTGCCGCAAGTCAAAATAACGATAAATAAATAAAGAATTTTTACTCCAAAACAGAGTAAGTAAATACATTGACAATAATTTATTGTATAATGAAATTACAATCGATTTTTTGGAGTATTTATATGGAAGAAATTAAAAAATCGTGCGAAAATTGCTCGCACTTTATGCATTATTACATTTTATCGTCGGACGGATATTTCAAGTATATATACGCAGGATTTTGCGGCAACAGTAATATTCGCTATTTAACGCGAAAACACAAAAAGAACTTAACGCCGTGCGGCTATTGGCAACCTATAAAAATAAGGCAAACCGAAATCAAAGAGAGGCTTATCTATAAAATGAAAAATGCCGCCCGAGACATGAACGACATTTTACAAATAATAAAAAGCGGTTTTTTCGACTGATTATTTTATTTTAGCCGTTTTTACCGGTTGTAATATGCCCTGAGGAATGAGCGCGAATCCGTCGCTCCACGCCGCGCCGCCGGTGTGGTAGTTATCCGGTCCGCAGTGCGTTTGCACGGCGGGCACTTCGTGCAACGGTCCGAACATATTTTTCGGAGTGAGCACCGCCGTTATTTCGGCATAGCCGTTTACCGACTTTACGCGCAGTTTGTTGGGCGCAAACGCGCAGACTTCGCCGTCGGACTTTAAGCATGCGGCGTAATATTCCGGCACCTCCGCCGCGTATTCGCCGTCTCCGCACGGGCAAAGATACGTCAAATCTCCCGCGTAAAACGGAAATCCCTGCGTAGTAACGTCCCCGAACCGGATAAATTCGGGAAGTTGGGTAATGCGGCAGACCTGCCCCGCCCGTACTCCGAAACCACCCAGAATATACATATTTTCGATATCGGCGTAATCTCCGAAGTCGAATTCGGCGCAAAGCACGTTGCGACCCGTCTTAAACGCTTTTGCGGGAATATTCACCGCCGAAAAACATTCGTCGATATCGCATCGGCGCTTTTCGCCGTCAATCGTTACGCCGTTCAGCGAAAGCGTAGTTTTATCGGCGTCTTCCAGCATTATTTCCGCATCCGCGGGAATGACATCGGAGTCGAACTCGAATTCCAGTTTTAACCTGCACAGCGCGGGCGCGTCTCCGAAAAATTTCCGCTTATACCACGGTTGTACCATACAACCGCCGCGATACCGCAACCCGAATCTGTCGCGCAGTTTTCTATCGAGGCGCAATAATTCGTCCTCGCCGAAATATTCGCCGTCAATATAGCACTTTGCGCGGTCGAGCACAAGCACGTTGGGAGACCCGAGACGGTATTTTACCTTATCGTACTCGACCTGTTTAAGTTCAATCGCGTCGTCCGCGCGGCTCTCCGCGACTTTTTTACGCGTGAAATGAAGCAAAAGCTCTTCTCCGCCGGCAAATTCGTATTCTACAACGGTATTTCCGCCTTCGCGCGCAAATTTTATTCCTTTGACGTCGCCGCTACGGAGATCGAATTTTTCGACGTTGTATTCGCCTCGCATGACTATCCGCGCTTTTTTGTTTTCGTATCCTGCGTTTACGGTAAAAAATACGTATTCGTCGCCACTGCTTTTAAGCGTCCCGAAAAATTTGCCGTCGCTCTCCACCTTTACCGCGCGGTCGGCGCCCACGGCTTTTACTATATCTTCCGTCCGCACTACGCGGGCGTTTATGCAGCAGTCGCAAACGTCTCCGTCCACGCACCTTGGAAGATATTCCGCGGCTACGACTTTGCCTCCCTCCGCAATAAATCCGCGCAACAATTTTACCGTAGAGCAGCGCGTGTTTATCATTGCCGGCATAACTACCTTGCGGTACTTCATTTTTCCCACCGTGATATACGCGCCCAGTTCGTCTTTGCCGACCTTCGACAGTCTGCCCATCATTTCCTCGTCACCGTAATCGAAGTCGATACCGGCATATACGAGGTTCTCGGTAACTCGCGCGAAAACTTCTTCCAGCCGCATATATTCGGGATCGCGCACGCCGAAGCAGTTTACGTACGTTCCGAGGCGGCTCAATCCCCACGCGCTCTCCACCGGAGTTATTACAAGCGTGTCTGTCGTCGGCTTTGCCTTATCCAACGCACAGCCGAGCCGCGCGAAATAATCTTCCACCGCGCGGTATTCGCGACGCCATACCGCCTGCCTGCCTATGCTTGCGGGATAGTCGCGCTTTGCCTCGCCCTTCATGGTATACCAGCTGAGATGCGGACATCGCAGATTAACGCCCAAAGCGGCTTGCCAGTCGCCTATGCGCTTGTACTGCATAAAAGTAGTCTTCCAGCCGGTACAGCCGTACAACTCGCTCAATACGAATTTTTTACCGGTCTGTTTGGCCACGCTGGATACGGCTATCGCCGCGGGAAAACACGTGCTCTCCGACCCGAGATTATCCAAACCCGGATATTGCATGTGCTCGTAGTAGCGCATCACGCTTCCCGACATAGTAGTCTGCGCGCTCAACGTATCCTCGTGCAGTACGTGGCCTGTAAGGACGAGCCCCGCCGACTTGCACCACGAGTGTATCGGTTTTGCGAAATTGTCCAAAAACAAAGTTTGCAGAGTCTCGACGTACCGCCACATGGCGCGAGAAAAATTGTCGCCGGACTTAAAGTACAGTTCGGGCAACTTCTCTTTCAGGTCCTCGCCCCAACGGCGGCTGTAAGCGCAAAACAGCTTTTCGGTGTACGGAAGCATGTACAGGGCGCGGGCGTTTTTTATTCCGAATCCGTTCAAAAGCGCGCCCCTGTGCGGCTCGTCGGTGAATATCCCTTTGATAGAATTTCCGAACTTTTCGCCCATCGCGCCGCGGTACTTCTCGTGCGTGAGCTCGATAAAACGGCGGGTCGCTTCCATCGACATGGTGTCCGCATAAGTAAAGTCGTTGTAAAATTCTTCGCGCTCCATTTGCTCTATGCAAAACGCCATGCAGATATACCCTTCCGGGATCTCGAATCCGTTATGCACGGGAAAATAATCATACATCTCCATGCCGGAATACTTCGGCATATTTTCGGGGTATACGGAAAATTCCTCTCCGCCGAGTTTTACGGCAAACGCGCCCAAAAAACCCGCGCCGAACCGTCCGGCGTCGTATTCTCCCCGCCGATATATATGCGCAGATATAAACGAAAGGCGATACCGAGGGTCTTCGGTCACATAGCCTCCGCACGTTCCGCTGGGCCAACGATCCTCGTCGTACAGCCACGCGTCCATATCCTGCCGTTCGCATTCGTCGGCGCATGCCCGCACGAGCTCCATCCATTCGTCGCCCATGTATTCGGTGACAAGCCCGGTGCGCGAATGGATAAACGCTCCGCCGAAGCCCATGTCTTTGAGTATTCTTATCTGCGATAAAAGTTCGGTCTTGTCGAGCTTGCCGTTTAGCGACCAAAATGGCGCGGCGCGGTAGCGCTTATCGGGGTCTTTAACAAATTTCATCATATCCTCGCTTTTTTATATGGTTTTTGATTGTCAGTATATTTTTACCGCGTCGCCGCTTATTTCGACTTCGCATCCGAAAAATGCGGTAAGTCCTTTTTGTAAGTCCTCTATGTCGCATACCGCCGCGGTCTCCGAAGCCGAGTGCATGCCGAGTTGCGCCACGCCCATGTCGCATACATTGCAACCCAGCGTATGCGCAATGGTAAGCCCTATGGTAGAGCCGCAACGCATATCGGGGTGATGATAGTATAACTGCGTTTTAAGTCCCGCGCGGGCAAATATTTCGCGCGCCGCGGCGGAAGTGAGCGCGTCGGTTGCGTAACGGTCGTTGCGCTTTATAACAACGCCGCCGCCCGTTACCGGTGCGCCGGTAACGTATACTTCCTTACGGCTCGGATGCAGGGCGTGGGCTCCGTCGCAGGAAAGCGCGAACGCATCCGTAATATCTTTTTGAGTCAACGGTTTGCCAAACGCGGCAAACGCGTCGAAAATAAATTCCGATAAAAGCGCGGACTGCGCCCCCTCGCGAGTTTCGCTTCCGGTCTCCTCGTTGTTAAAGCACGCTGTCACGGCTGTGGCTTTGTTGTCGCAATCTATTATCGCGCGCACCGAAGCGTATACGCTGACGAGATCGTCTATGCGCGGCGAGCAGAGATATCCGCCGTCCGTTCCGATATAAAACGGTTCGCAAGCCGGCACGCAGTATAAGTCGGCGTCGACAGCGTCGGCATAGCCGAGAGCAGCGTACAGGTCGCCGCACTCCCCCGTAAACGGACGCATGTCGCGCGATACCGTTATCGCCTCTCCTTCTTTGCCCGCGCCGAGATGCACCGCCAGCGACGGAATAACTACGTCGAAATCCGAACACACCGTCTTTGCCGCAAGCCCGCCGTCCCCGCGCACGACCACTCTGCCGGCTATCTTCATTTTACGGTCGAAGTACGAGCGCAAAAGCCCGCCGCCGTATTTCTCTGTATCGAGCGCGGCATCGCACGCGCCCGGCGCGTAGCGCACCCTCAGCGACGGAGAATCGGTGTGGCTGAGCGCGATGTTTATTTTGCCGCTTCCCGCGCGCGCCGCAAACACGCTTCCGCCGGTCACCCGGTAAACGCCTTTCGCCTTGTCGGACGACGCCCCCAGCGGCTCGAATCCCGCTTCTTTAAGCATTGTTACGCACAGCTCCGCCGCGTGGTAGCAGGTATAGGACTTTGCGAGAAATTCAGTTATCTCCATTTATTATCTCCTCCGTTACGGCTCTCGCCGCGTTCATTTCGTTGAGTTTGCGGAACGTCTTTTTCCGCACTATAAAATAACATATCATGTGCACCGAAAGGGTGAACAGCCAAGAGACCGGATACGACACGTACAGCATAAACAGCGTGTGTTTTACCTTGAACACCGTAAATATCCAAAGCAGACGCACGCCCACAACGCCGATTATAGAGACTATCATGGGTATAAGCGACCGCCCTATTCCGCGCAAAGCTCCCACCATTACTTCCATAACGCCGCACAAAAAGTACAACGTGCACACTACTTCTATTCGTCCGAGCCCGTACGAAAGAGCTTCGCCCGTGCAACCGTATATTCCGAGCAGATATCTGCCTCCCAGCCATGCCCCCGCCCCCATGACAAGCCCCACGCCCGAAACAAGCAACAGGCACTGTATCAAAGTAAGGTCTATGTTTTTTGGCTTTGCCGCGCCGTAATTTTGCCCGGCCACCGTAAGGCACGCCTGCGCGACAGAGTTCATGGCAACGTAAACAAATCCTTCTATATTGGACGCCGCCACGTTACCCTCCACCGCAATTTCTCCGAAGCCGTTTATAGACGACTGTATTATTACGTTGGAGAGCGAAAACACGGTGCCCTGTATCCCCGCGGGCAAACCTATTTTTACCATGTCCACAAGCGCAGCCTTGTGCACGCGCAATTTTTTGATCGTCAATCTTGCCGCGTCGCTACGGCGCATAAGTACGATGACAACGCCCGCCGCGCTTATTACCTGCGACGCCGTTGTGGCTATCCCGACTCCCGCGACTCCCATATCGAACACCGCCACGGTAAGGATATTCAAACCGATATTCGCCACGCCCGCGATCGCGAGTATTATAAGCGGACGCTTGGTGTCTCCGCACGCGCGCAGTACGCTCGCGCCGAAGTTGTACAAAAGATTAAACGGCATTCCGCAAAAATATATTTTTAGGTACAGCGACGACAGGGGTAAAACGGATTTCGGCGTGTCCATGAGTTTTAGCATGGCGGTGGAACAAAAAAAGCCCGTCGCTCCCACGGCTACGCCGCCGATGATGCTCACAAGCACCGACGTATGCACGCTACGCGACACTTTTTCGTTGTCGCGCGCGCCGACATAACGGGCGACCACCGCCAACGCGCCCACGCTGAGCCCTATAAACAAATTGGTGATCAGATTTATGAGAGCGCCGGTACTGCCCACCGCCGCTACGGACGTACCGCTGTTTTCGCCTGCAAAACGCCCCAAAACTATGATATCGGCGGCGTTATACAAAAGTTGCAGTACCGAGGTGAGCACAAGCGGCAATGCAAACAATATCGTCTTTTTAAGCAGGGGACGGGTACAAAGGTCCGCCGGCGGTTTTTTCTTTTTCAACGTATTTTCCATTACAAAACAAAAACGCCTTTACGCAGATATTGTACACCCGCGCAAGACGTTCCGTCAACGCTTTTGATACGTTTTGCCGCGTCCGCGGCAAAGCCGTCAGTTCCCTTTGTAAAGATAACCCAGTCTGCCCGCCGGCGCGCACTCGCCCGACGCGTAATACGACGACACGTCGCCGGGATCGGCGACATTATCCGCTACCTTGAAGCAGATAGTAAACGGCGCGTTTTTGCCGATTCCGAGCGAGCGCTTGCTTACGCGCACTTGCATGTATCTGCCTTTTAACGTAAAGTCTCCTTTCCCGGTCTGCGTATACGCGAGTTTTCCCGCGTCTTTGCTTATCTTCTCCACTCCGCACTCGCCGGTATAAGAGGACAAACGGTTCACCACATGATCGAATCCGCCCAAAGCGCCGGAGTTATCCCGCCCCCGGACACCTATCAAAAGATTCATGAATTTATTGTTTTGCGGAGAGGGTTTGCCGACTATATCGTTTACGCACTCTATCAAAAAGTAAACGTTGTATTCGTCGTGGGTCACGCGCACGCTCTTTATATCGTTGCGCATGGAGTCGTCATTATACGTAGCGGTGCCGGCAAAATTTCCGAAGTTACGGTTTGCCGACGATTTATAATCCTTGGTCGCGGTTACAGTAAAATCGTCGTAAATGCTTTTTACCGAGTTCCACTGCGAAAGTCCCTTTTTAACGTCCACGGTCAAAGCCGCGGCCGCGCTCTGGGTCCCCTCTACGCCCTTGTACCTACGAACGTTGCGCACCGTTTGCAGATAAAAGTTATCGGCGTATCCGCCTTTCATCATCTCGACGTCGCGGCTGTATTCGCGGTTTACGGTATCAACAAAGTATGCGCCCCAACTCGTGGGCGCCTCGCCCGGCTTATCGGTACCGTAAGATTTAAGCGCTATCCACTCGTTCCAGCCGGTGACAAACGCGTACTTGGGATCTTTGGCTATCGCGCAGTCCCATTCCTCCTCGTAATTGACGCCGCTGTTTACCGCTTCGTCGCTGTGGTCCGCGCCGGTCTTTTTAGACCAGCCTCGCCCCCACATCTGCCGCGCCTCGCTCACGGTATCCACTCCGTTTACGGGATTAACCGCGTTGGAAAAAGGCGCGCGGTTGTGCTGGGCGACCGAGACATTCACCACTCCGCCTTTATCGGCGCCCACCAGCTTTTGGTCGGCTTTGCCGGCAGCGCCGCTGCTCCAATCCATCCAGGGGAAACCGTTCTTTCGATATATCTCCGCCACAGGCGAGCGGTTTGTCTCCGCCGGCCACATAGATTCCCAAACGTCGAAATATTCTTTCATCTCGCTGTCGAGGTCGCTCGAAACCGCGACTATCTGCGGCTTGCCGTTCGGCTTGAACCACAATTCCTCGAAGTTTTTGTCGCGGTAAAACCCGTAGCGCTCGAACAAGCTGTGCTGCGGATTTCCGGTTCCCTGGTAAAGCCTGCGCACAGTCGCGCCCGAATTGGTGTTGGTGTAAAACATGAATCCGGGGACGTTCCAGCCGTCGTTCTTATATTCGCGCAGTATATTGGCTATTTGCTCTATCACTTCGAAATAACAGAATCCGTTGGTCGCGTCGAATACCAAAACGTCTATCCCCGCCGCGATAAATAATTCTATGTGCTTGCGTATCACCCATGTGTCCAAACTGTTGTAATATCCGTACAGAGGCTCGCCCCAGTAATGGTACTGGTTCAACGGGCTGTCCGGCGTGCCGGAAGTGTTCCACAAATTTTGCGTGCCGGCGGAAGTGGACGAAAGCTTTGTTATATCGTGTATCCCTCTCATCTCGTTGGGGTGTTGCCCGAGCCACGTAAAATAGAAAAGACAAACGTACTTTTCTCCGTCTTTGCCGTTTATATATCCGAAACTGCGGCCAAAATCGTCGGTCGCCGCAAGTTTGTTTATCGTCGCATTTTTATCGCGTTTTAAGTCGTCCAACACGCCGTCGTCCGTAAACGCGTACGTCGGCGATTTTTCGTTACCCACCGCAATGGTAAGGTCCTCGGGCGGGATATCCCAGCCGTCGTCCGGCTCGGTCGGCTTGTCGCCGCCCGGCTCGTTTCCCGTATTGTCTCCGCCGGGGTCATTACCTCCGGTATTGCCGCCGATATCCCCGCCGCCGGTATGCCCCGGGTCTCCGCCGAACGAACCGCACCCCGAAAACGCCATTGCGGCGGCCATTATAAGAGCGATAATAAAACTCAACTTTTTCATTGCTTTACTCCGTTATTTGTATTGCTCAAACTCACGTGAAGTACACGTGTACCCGAATACGGTCGTATTATACCATATATACCGTATAATGTCAATGCGACGGAGCGTGCAACGATATATCACACAAAATATTCCCGCTTTACTCTGCCGCTACCGTCAAACTCGACGCCGTCTTTTATCAAAAGCTCGCGCTGGACGTTTTCGCCTCCGAAAGCGAACGCGCTGCTGACGCGCCCGTCGCGCGTCACCACCCGATAACATGGAATGCCCTCGGGGTCGGGATTGCAGTGAAGCGCCCAACCCACCGCTCTTGCCGCGCGAGGACGCCCCGCAAGAGCCGCGATCGTACCGTAAGACGCGACTCTGCCGCGCGGCACGGCTTTTACCGCCCTGTATACCTCCGCAAAAAATCCGTTGTCGCGCATTTGCTCCTCTTCACTCCTTTATATGCCGTTATCTACAATAAATTATACCTTCAAAAAGTAAAAATGTCAACCCCGAGTCACCAGAGTCGACTAAGCAAAAAAGTATCCCCACGCAAAGCGTGGGGTTTTTCACACTGCGGGCATAGCCCTAGTCTACGAGCCACGTGCCAAGCACGTTGGTACGGTCCGGCACTTGCGACTTACTCCCCGCTACCCGTAAACGGGTCTGTCTTGTCTATGAATCCCAATTGTTCACCCAATCGGTCATTCCTTAACTGGTTTTCTATGTATTCCTTGATTTTTGCTACATCTTTCCCTGCCGTATCCACATAGTATCCTTTACACCAGAAATCTCTGTTTTTGTATTTGAACTTTTGGTCGCCCCAACGCTCAAATATCATCAAACTACTCTTCCCTTTGAGAAATCCCATAAAACTTGATACGCTCATTTTCGGCGGTATACTCACCATCATATGTATGTGGTCGGGACATACTTCTGCCTGTATTATCTCTACATCTTTCCGCTTACACAATTCTCGCAGTATTGCTCCTACTTCCAATCGCTTACTCTCATAGAATACTTTTCGCCTATATTTGGGCGCAAATACTATATGATACTTGCAATTCCATTTCGTATGTGATAAACTATGTACATCATTCATTTGATAAAATCTCCTTGTGTTTTTCGTTGCAGTTGCCAGACCGCAACACCCATCTTAACACAAGGAGATTTTTTATGCAAAGCTTTAAGCTCTTTTGCCCCCCGCCACTATGGCGGTTTTC
>CATKCE010000088.1 GCA_949744905.1 uncultured bacterium | reverse complement strand
GTCTTTTCGGGAGTGCTTGAAATAGTTGTTCCATTTATAGTAAATACTTTACGCGAAATAATATTTCCTCCGATATCATAAATAAATGTATAACATTTTTTTAACATATAATTGTTCTCTTTTATTAAGCGGTTATTGCTATCGTAAAAGTATTCAAATTGCAAACTATTGTCCAAATACACTTTTGAAATATTTCCGTTTGCATAATAATCGTAACTATATGTTTGATTATTTTGATTATTTACCGAAAATGTTTCACTTTGCACCAAGTTTCCAGTCCGATTTCCAACATTATTTTTATAACGGTATCCGTTATAAAATTGCGTACCGTTTCTTAATGTATAATCGTATATCATTTCATACATACGATACATAGAATCATAAGAATATGTACAGTTCGCCCCACTATACTCACGTTCTATACTTAAAAGCAATCCTTCACTATTTGCAATATATGTGCTTTTTTCAAAAGGCAATAATAAATTGTTAATATAATATTTACTTGAAATAATATTCCCTACGCCTTGTGCCGCTTGCCCTACTACGCCCAAACACCACGACTCGTTAGGGCGCGTCACCCAATACGAGCCCGTAGCTCCGCCCTTGTTTACGCTTTCGCTTTTATATTCCACTCCTCCCTCGTTTGTCACGGTTACAGTGTTTTGCGCGTTATCCGAGTAAGATATTGTAACCGACGGCTCGGCATTATCGTTTTCGGTCACGCTTACAAGGCGATACTTACTGTCGTAACCGTAGCTTTCGCTGTCGCCGTTGGCATACGTCAACTTGTTCAGCGTTCGGCTTCCGTACTCCGCGCTTACAAGCGGCACGTTGCCTATTTTTACCTTGCTTGTATTGCCGAATGTATCGTGATCGTACGTATACGTGTCGCCGCTGTTGTTTTTAAGCGTTTTAACTCTGCCCGCGGTATCGTAAGTAAAGTCGTTTGCGCCCGCGCCGCTACTCACCTTTTTTACCGCGTCGCTGTCGTTATAATAATCGGTATTTACGGTAACGGTGGGGCTGTTTACGCCGCCCGCAACCGACGTGTTTTCCGAATTTACGCCGTAGCCATAAGTAACTTTTACGTTGTCGGCATCGGTAACCGACGCAACTACGCCGTTAGTATAAGTATAATTTTCTTCCGTGTATTCTCCGCTTTTGCCGTATATCTTTTGCTTAACGGGGAATCCGCCTGCATACGTGTATTCTGCTTTATTTTTTACACCGCCCGCAGAATCGAATTCGGTTTGCGAAGTTACCTGCCAACCGTCGTTATACGCGTAATCGGTGTGCATTATTTCGCCGCTCACCGCATTGTAATTGTATTCGGTCGTTACGTTTCCGTTTACGTTGTATACGTTGTCGGGAATATCATCGGGCGTATTGTACGGAAGCCTTGTGATTCGCACATCGTCTATATACGCTTCGCAACCGCTGATTTTAACAGTGACTTTATTGCCGCTTTTTAATTTACCGAGACAAAGCGAAGTATATTGCCATTTATCGCCCATACCCGTGCATAAATAATGCTCTAATAAATATCGTCCATCGTCTTTTTCTATGTTTACGGTTATTTTCGGACTTGCGCCCATGCCCCACATCGAAAGGTACAACGTACTTTCCTGCGGCAAATTCTCTTTTGTAAAAGAGAATGTTTTATTGCATCCGTTGCCTTTTAAGCTATGTGAGCCGTAAATAGATTTACTTGTAACTACTTCGCCCGAGCTCCATCCCGATTTACCGTTTTCAAAATCATCATAAAACACGTCCAAAGTATCCGACCATATGTCTGCCACTTCTTTATAATCAAACCCACGAGATTGAGCACTGACTACACGCTTTGGCTTGGCGTAATTTTTGCCCTCTATCTCGTAACTGTACTGCGAAACCAAACCCAAAGAACTGAACGATGATATCATTACGGTGTCGTTATGTTTGTATTGCACCGACATTTGCACGTCGGTGTTTTCGGGTTCTTCACTTTCTATTTCGCCTATATAACTTATTTCAGTTATATCTCTATCCTCTAATGCGTAACCTACTGAAATTTCTGTTACCCTAAATTTTTCGTCTATGATATATGTAAGATTTTTTCTATATCCATTTAAATTACATGATGTACAATCATATACCCCGAAGTTTAACGCAGAATACATAAATTCGGTTTTTGTCGAATATGCTGCGTTAATATTTTTATTGCTTCTAACTATCGATATAAGATTATCGTTATTATAGTCATATTGCGCAACAATATTATCCGAACCATTCTTGTTAAAAAGCAATTGCATCAGTTTTCCATTTGAATATTCGAATTTTACAGTAGGTCGTACCCCGTTTGTTTTGCGTCCCGCGATAACTTTAGTCACAATTCCTACGGCGTCGTATTCTATATCTATGCTAAGCGCATCTATACGGTTTTCGGGCGTAGAAGGATATGCGTCCATTGCCGTAAGTCGGTATACAAAGTTAATTTTCGTAAATGATAAAGTATTATTTTGTCTGTCTTTGAGAATTACCTGTGTATTGGAAATCTCAAATAAATCAAGTCCTAATTGCTCGTTTCGAACCGAACTTCTGCCATCTTCTTGTTTAAAACCGCTTTGTAGTTTATACTGTTTACCATTTTTATCCACATATTTCCAATTATCACCTGCTGCTTTTAATTCTTGCTGGACATTAAATCGCCAACCTTCGCCTATTTCATTTTTTCCCAACTGATTACTGTTATAAATTCTGGTTATTTTTATGGGCATCGTAGAATCTCCGCCGACAAAATCATCAAAAAAATAACTCAATTCTCCCGATGATTGATTTACCGAGCCTCTTCCACATGCACCAAAATCTTGCTCGCTGTTACATTCATCTAAACTTTCCCCGGTTTTTTTGTATACATCGAAAGATTTTGTTTTAGTTATGCCGCTTTCTTCATATTTTACCGTTATTGCTGTCTCTTATAC
>CATKCE010000087.1 GCA_949744905.1 uncultured bacterium | reverse complement strand
GATTGCCTTCGAGTATCTTTTGGGCGGCGGCTTTTTTAGGTCTGCCTGCGCCCGGTCTTCGTCCACCGCTTGCCATGTTCCCTCCGTTTTGATTTTTGATTATTTTGATTTTTCAGAAAAAATTAAAAGGGCGGCGGTGCCGTCCTTTAACGTAGTTAAACTTTTGATTTTTTGATTTCGACGTTTGATTTTTGATTTTGCGAAAACTCGCGTGAAGTTGCGGCCCCGCTGTTAGGCGTTAAACCGTCAGAGATTCGACCGCCCCTGCCCCTTATGCGTATCAGCCGATTGGATGAAGCACAAGCACCTCGCCGTCGAGCGCGAGCGTGTACTTGCCCACATGGGCTTGCATCAGTCGCAACGGACAGCTTGTCGTATCCATATTCTTGCCGCGCAAACTTCTACCGATCCGCACCTTGCGTAGCGCAAGCATTCCGCTTTCGTTCTCCGTTCCCCATAATAGTTGAGTATTTCGGATATCGTACTTTTCTATCGCCTGCTTACCGAAGCGCACCATTCCGTTCGCGTATATGGTTACATCGGCGGTTGTCGTTTCTTTTATTTCCGATTCGAATGTGTATTTTTCTGCTACCATTTTTATTCCCTCGCTTCGTATCGTATAGCTTCTTGATAGCCATCCACATCGTAGTCTATTACTTGCCACCACTTCGGTTTTTCTTTTTGTTCGGTATATACCGACATTCCCGTTTTACCGAGATGCACCCGAACTTGTAAACCACTTTCGGTTACGCCTGTATATATACCTTCTTCGGCTGTTGCTATAAATTCGGCGCGTCCCTCTCTCGTATCAAACCTCTTGCCAAGTTCTTGTATTTGTTTATTTTCCATACCTACTCCTTCGGCTTTCGCATTTGTTATTGTAGGTACACTATACCGTCTTTTCACGAAAGAGCCCAGCGAAACATTCGTGAAACATCATATTTTTTCAAAAATAAAGACAGGCTTTTGCCTGCCTTTTTCTTATATTTCGTATTCGCGTATGAACCGTTCTTCCGCTTCCTTGTATGCTTTTCCGCACTCGTATGCCGCTATCGCTAATTTTTCGTATGCCACCTTTGTTTCTACTAAGCGAGGTTTTCTCCATATTCCGTTTATCCTTCCGTTCGTATATTTATCGATTAGCTTTTTCACCATTTCTTGCAAGGGTTTCGGTAATTTATTCGTATAATCGTTCAGTTTGTACGGATAATACTTAAACTGCATTCCGTATCCCGCCGCGATTCCCTGATGTGCCATATAGATGATTTCCTGTGCGTCGAGCATGTATCCGTTTTCGGTTGCATGTTCGGGCGTTACTCTCTCGTTTATTATCCTTTCGATTTCCTTATTCATTTCGTTCTTCTCCTTTCGGTTTCCCTTTCGTTTTTTGTAAGCCAAGTATACCGTAAAGAACGAAAAGAGCCCAGCGAAACATCGCACAAATACGAAACTTTTTCAAAGATTTTTGCGCCCGAATCGACTACCTTCTTCTACCGATTTTTTGCTGTGGCAACTAAAGCAAAGGCTTTGTAGGTTGCTCGGCGCAAATCTATCCCCGCCTTGTTTAATCGGCACAATGTGGTCGACCATAGTCGCCTTTGTGCGCTTACCCGCTTTTAGGCATTCCACGCAAAACGGTTGGCTGTCGAGCTGCCGTTTCCGTGCAGCTCTCCATTCGGGCGTTTTGTAAAAGTTCTTTGTAAAGTCATCTCGACCGTATCGGTTGTATTGCTTATCCGTCAGTCGTTTATGCTCTTCGCAATATTGCCCTTCCACAAGACGCGGACAACCGGGATAGCTACACGGTCGTTTGGGTTTTCTCGGCATTCGGTTTTCCCTCCGTCAATTCCATTATACGGGCGTTTACCGTACTTTTCGTTTACTTTCGTTTACTTTCGTCTACTCTTTTCAAACACGAGCGGCAAATAGGATTTCGAGCATTTCCACGGCACGGTTGCGTTTCTTATAAATCGCGGCTTTGCAATAACCGAGACGCTTGTCGAGCTTACTCATCGACTGACCGTTTATGTATAAGCCGCCGATTATTTCTCTCGCTTCGTCGTCGAGTGCGGCAATGCACACGTCCAAAAAGTCCATGTCTTCCTTAAGCCGCTTGGATTCCACCGTGCCGCCGACCGCCGCCTTTGCTTTATTGAGTTTGTAATTTTTCAGCAGGTCTTTTATTACCGCCATTATATCATCTCCTTCTTTGCCGTATTCTTCTTCGAGTTGCCGCTTTTGTTCGGCTTCCCGTATGCGCAAATCCCATACCCAATCGGTAGTTTCTTTACTGTCGAGTGATGTGTTCAGCCAATTCCGTATCTGACCGTCGTCTTCCAATTCTCGCGTCCATTCGTCCGCTCGGCACACTCCCGACAGTTCCCACATTTGCATAGTGTCGAAGCGTTTGCCCTTGTAAAAGAACAGCATCAGCATTTCGTCGGTGGTTTCATCCAAATATTTCGTGCGGAAATAGAATCCGTTAATCCGACCTTGCCGACCGTCTATGTATTCTTCGGTTTCCCGCTTTATATCCGCTTTCGGTATTTGCCGTCCGAATAAACACTCATAGTCGAACTTCGCCTCGTCCGTTACGACTACCTTATTGATCACTATTTCCGCCGCCATTGCTTACTCCTTTTCGAATGCCTTTATCGTTTGCCGTACTTCATCCACAGACCGCACCACCATCGCGTATCCGCCTGCGGCTATTATTTGCCGTATCGTTTGCGCTTGCAGTACGGTCGGTTTGTTCTTTCCGACTTTACACTCGAACGCTATAAACCGTCCGCGATAGCACACCACGATATCGGGT
>CATKCE010000086.1 GCA_949744905.1 uncultured bacterium | reverse complement strand
GCCTTTTCCCATTTGTCGAATGCCATAAGCAAGCCGCTCCTTTGCTCCCGCAAATTAGTAAGACGATGATTGCTTATTTCTTCTTCGGTATAAGGAACATATACAAGGATATCCTCGTATTCGTCATACTCACCTTTGGCTTCTATTTGGCGTATAATTTCTTCTTCAGAGCCACCATTTTCACAAACTTTGACTTGCCTATACCAATTACCGTCATAACGTAAATTACAGACTTCACCATGTTTAATAAGTTCTTGAGCGATTTCTTCGGCAGACTTGAATTTAATGGCATCATGATGAGCTATGAAAAGCCTATCTTGCACTAAATGACCTTTTTCATAATTTAATACGGATCTATTTAATTCTTGTGTTTTGTCTTGATTATAAATTTTCATAATTGTTTACTCCTCTATGCCGTCCGACGCCAAGCAAATAAGCCATAACTTCTTGGTTTGATATCACTTATACTCTCAGCTCCATATACCCCATTGCTATAGCGTGCATTAAATGATACTTGTTTAAGCACTGAGCCTCCTGATGTTCCCAATGTAAGGTTGCCAACTGACGAGGCAGAAAAAGCTCCTGTACCAACGGAACTTTCATATCCTGCCGCATAAAAACTACCTTGTATATTAGGCAATGATTGCCGTGTGTTTTTTCTGTACGGCAAGTAATTAGAAGAACTAACCGATGCATTTTCAACAGAATTTGTAGCGGTACCTAAATATAGTCCTGAATCAATTTTGGACCAACTGCCGCCGAAAAGATTTATTGGTGACGTATCAAAATCAAATAAATAAATAGTACCAACAGGCATTGATTCTAATATGTATCCTCCAGTAATAATGAATCTATCATTCGTTAAATCATAACTGAATTCTATTATATCACCGGCTCTCCACTTAATATATAATGTACCATTGGTTTTTGAATATATGGATTTTAATATTCCGCCAAAACTTAATTTTGGATCAGAAGCCGTATTTGCATTGGTAAACTTCACCCTTAAAACTAAACCGTCTACCATAGACAAATTGCTATTTACCGGTAACGAAACAATTTTATTTGCGACAGATGCAGAAGTACTACATGTAGATATTACAACTGACGTTCTTAAAGTGTTTATTCCGAGATTCAAACTATTAAATGAAGTTGCCGCAGAAGCATTATCCATCTTATTATTTAATGCGTTTGTTATTACCTTATTTTGCACAGGGTTTGCGGAAGCAGTAGATAATGCGGAATCGATAGGCGGAGGATTGCTCGGGGAATACAAATAATTATCGCGCGGATGTCTATGATCGCCGCGCGCATAGCTGTTTTCGGTCCCTACGCTTGCTACGCCGTCCATTAAAGGCGTTGACGTGCTTGCAGGAACAGCGGTGCTCGGCACCGGCTTACCGGTATCCGTCCAACCGCTTTCGCCGTAAGTCCATATATTTCCGCCCGCTATCCAAGCGTAATCGTTAGGAGTCGCAGTTGGATATGCCGCCCGCAATTCTTCCACGGTATTGAACATGCCTCTAAAATGACTCTCGTTGTTTATATCCTCACGAAGTCCCGCCACATCGGAGTTAAGCCCGACTATATCCGAAGCATTTGCCGTTATTCTATCCGACAACACACTTTCCGCAGTTTCCGCTCTTTCGGTTTCTGCAACTATCATATCCCGCGCAGTTTTATCGTAACCGCTCTCTTCTATATGATTTATTTGCTCCTGCAAGTTTTGTTCGGTAGCTTCCGCCCTTTCGGTTTCCGAATCGATATTCTTTTGCAACTGCGTTTCTGCGGTTTCAGCACGCGATGTTTCCGCGGCAATTTGTTCACGCGCAATAGTATCCACAAGCCCTTTGCCGTTCCACACCCGCACTGTGAGCGCTATCGGAGTCGATACAGTTATAGTAATATCTCCCGCCTCGTTTATCGAATAGTCCTCGTACGCACCCTTAAATGCCGCTTCTTCTGCCTCATCGAAACTCACCCATAAATCATTTGCGGTCGCTCCGTCGCGCATTTGACCGTGCTGTGCCGCCATTACAGTAGCTGCATAGCTTCCGTTCTGCGCCGTCCACGCACTTGCGGGTACCAAGACTTTACTTGCTATGTTTTCGGGTTGCGTACCATATTCTCCTCCGCCTATTACTATGGGAGCGCTGACAACGCCGTAATTATCAATATATTGTATCTCATTGCTTGTACCCGGTACTTTTTTAATATTTGACACAAGGCTACCCTGTACTCGGCCGAGATATTGCAAAATAAGCTCGTATACGCCCGGCTCGGGTGTGGGCGGCAGACTCGGTAATACGCTTTCTTCGATGATCGCTTTACACAAATAGCTTGTGGTATTACCTTGCGCCGTTACCGCATTTATAGCTATGTATAAATCGCCTTGCAACTCCGTGACGGAATCGCGCAATTTATAATGCCACGCGCCGACATTTTCATCAATGCTTTGCGGAACATAATCCATAGGCATATAACGTACTCCGTCAGACGATTCCCAATATAATCCGTTAGGCAATATAAAACCTATAAACAAAGTCGTAGACTTTGCATACGGAGCTATTACCGTTATATCGTTTACATTGTTACTTCCTTGATAAATATGCTCGGGAGTTACCTTTTGACAGCTTCCGTCCATGTTCAAAAATATAACCATAAATTTGCGCCTCCTATAAATTATAAATATTGTGTCTTAAAGATATGTACGGCATTGCCACCTCAACATTCGCTGTAATTTGTTCGTTAGAACCGAGCAACAACTCTCCGTATTGAGTAGCAATAACCCACGCTTTACCCGATATCTTAGGCGTAAAGCTATCAAGGATTATAGATTTTTTTTCAAGTGTATATCCCCTGACATCAGAATAATCGAAAATTTTAGTTGCATTTTCGAGTGATACGTTTTGTGCGAATTTACTTATGCGTTCGGGCAAAACATATAACGCCGTAGCTTTACTTTTATCGGCACCGCGCACAAGCGAACAATTAGCGGCAAATCCAGACCCGATTATATAATTCTTTCTATTAGTTACAAATTCCAAAATGTAATTTATAGACAAAATTTCGGCGCCGTCTTTTTCAACAATAAGATTATCAGGGAAATCAAAGGTTGTAAGTCCAGGGTCCCAATCATCCTTCCATTGCGGCAATCGCATACCTTTTTCTGATCGCCGACTATTCACTTCTGAACTTTTAATAAGTGATTCATGCCAAGATAATTGTAGCGAATGTATCCGTCCGTAATAATCACCGTAAGGAACAGCATTTGTAAAGTATCCTTTTACTCCACCGCTGGGTTCATGCTGAGTTTGTACTCCCGCAGAATAATTATCTTCATAATTCGCTGTAAACACCATAGCATTCCCTTGTGCAGTAGAAATCACAGGCAAAAGTACTCTTCCACCGATACGATTATCATTTGAATCCCAAGCGGACGCAACCATGTGTGAAATACTTTCATGAGTGTATTTTTGCGAAAATGTGTGCGCAATTATAAAAGGTACGTTTATCGATCTATCAAAATCATTTTCCACCCAATCGCCTATTACAATATAATTAACATATTTGATATTTCTGCGATACGCTTGCTTTTCGGAAACCTCGTAAAAGCGTTTTGTGCTGTTTATTCCTATGTACTGGCTAAGACGGTTAAAGTCTTGCGAAAGAGTGAGCATACACTTTATTACGTTGGGGTGCAACTCGCACGTTACGCCCGCTATATAGTAATCGTCGCCGTACATTTCGCCTATTTCGGGTATAAGCGAAAAATCGTAGAGATTGTACGTTACAATACGGTCAACGTTCCCCATACGTGCAACCGCGCCTTTCATGTTCTCGCCGTAATATCTTGTTTCGACAAGGTTTGCGCCTTGATTGTAAACAAGCGTGCGCGGCTCTTTGAAGTCGCCTATATATTGTTTAGTCTGCTGTACACGCGCAGAAAATACAGGAGTGTATGAAACTTGAAAAGAAAGTAACGGATAAGTAAATTTATCTACATCGATATCAGTTTTCATTGCCTTCTCCAAGATATTTATTATGGCATATTTTTTGACAGCTGTCCCACCCGGATTAAATCGTTTGAAGCCAAGTCCGTAAATATTTTTTGTGCCTTGCGTATAATAAAGCGCATATGCCTTACTCGTGGGATAATTGTCCTCATAGGCGCTCATGCGGTTATATTCTGCTTCCTCAAATATGTATTCTGCTATGTCTCCTACGCCGAAAACTTCTCCCGGTACCAATCCGCATTTTACAGACTGTATCTGCTGAATAGGATACTGCGTAGCAATATACATGTTGTTTTCTTCTATCCTAGCGTAAACGGTTTCGGTACGGACAGTTTTATATCCGTCATAGTAAGGCTCGGTAATTGTCCCTTGCGCAGTATCCGTAAGACATACGAGATTATCCACAGTACTGTCAAGGCTTGTACAGTAGTTCTCGATATCCTGGCTGTACATATTGCTTATGTAATTGTATTTGGGGTCGGATAGTTTTGCTTGTTTAGTCCCGCCGAGCATATCATAATAAATGACGTTGCCTTTTAAGCGCGGTATACCGTGTATATATCCGCCTATTTGGTCGAGTATCTCTTTGAGCGTGCAATTAGTAAAAGCAAACTCGGGCGCTTCTATTTTTTCAAACTCCGCATGTTGTTCGGCGTTGAGTGTAAAGCGCGGCGCAACTCCCGCAAGGTGCGGCTCGGCAAGGTTGAGTACCCGGTCTATTACCGTTGCTATGTTCCATTTGGGAAGCGGGTCATGATTTTCTATCGCATTAAATGTATAAGCAACTTTAGCCGTAGCTCCCAAAGAGGCAGTAATATTATAATTAAGTGCATACGTCCCATCTTCTAATTTTGTAGTAAAAGTAATTCTTCCAGGATATGACGAAGCTGCTACCCCTGAATTTGTCATTTTATCGGAATAAAATATAGATTTATTATTATGGAAAATTTGCATTTCGTTTTTTTCAATAGGAAATGTTTCCGTCCCAAGCACTTCCGCCACTGATGGAAAAGTAAATTGTTGATTCGTTGCTAATGGATTTTTAATTCTTTCAATAACTTGCGGAGTTACATATGAAGGCCAACCAGTACTCAACTTAGATATTGGAGCAACAACATCTTGTGCTTTTATATAGTTCCGTCCTAAGTCATTTGTAAACGTTAGCGCGTCAACGACGATCCCCTCCAAAATCTTAGTTTCTTCTAAGCACATTATTTCGTGGTCGTAAGTTCCCTTACCCACGGGTACCTCGCCGCTCTCGTCGGTGGTGACTACCGTATTAAGCGTGATTTGCTTTCCGTTCTTATCCGTCATAGTAACGGTCGCTGGCGTAAGCGGCGGTATTACATTACGCTTTATGCGCTTTACGGACAGTCGCGTTTCATCGAGACGTTCATCAAGCTGTTTACTCCATTTGATAGGATAGACGATGTTTTTAGAACAGTCTTTGCCGCCTATCGCTACGTTAAAAGTATTATTCGGCATTAAAATTACTCCTTTTTTATTTGACAATTTTTAACTTAATTTGTATAATTTTGACATCTTAGGAGGGGTGCTATGGTCAACACTATTGTAAAAACGGACACCCCCCCCCGAAGATTTTGGGGCTAACGGGTGACCGATTAAGAAATTCCCCCATCACAATAAATATAAAGGGGGTGTGCATTTGTTAGTTCTATATTTTGGAGGCATAATTGTTTTTGCAATTATAGTAATATATTGCTGTATTGTACGTCCCATAAAAGGCGGCTCTGATTATGCAAAAAAAGAAGAAGCCATACACATTGGCATGACGGAAAAAGAGCTTTACGATAAATGCGGAGAGCCGTCAAAAACTGTTATAATAAACGAAAGTTGCAAATTGGTTTCATATACATACGATGCGTGGAAAGGTGTATTTCGTGGCGGCTCAAAGCATTACGAAATTACCGCAACAATTACAGATAATAAAGTAACAAACGTATCTAAATCAGATTAAAAACTCTATTACAAAAGGACGACGATTAGCCGTCCTTTTTCATTGGGGGCGGCTTCTACTGCCCGCATAACTTGGCGCATAGCCGCCCGCGCGTACGTTCATACCGCGCAACGTAATGCTTTCGAGATTATGTTCAAGTCTCATTTTCTCGGCTTTGTTGGCGTAGTTCATAGCGGCGCCGAATATGCTTGTTCCCGCGGCTAATAATGCTCCGGGCAGATTGCCAACTATCACGCCCATTGCAATAGTGCTT
>CATKCE010000085.1 GCA_949744905.1 uncultured bacterium | reverse complement strand
CGCAAGGGCGCGCGCAGCCGCAAGCGCGTAATTTCCGCCGCTTCCTATCGCGCAAATACCGTTCTCAGGCTCTATGACGTCGCCTACGCCAGAAACTACAAGCAGATCGCGCGAATCGGCGACTATCATCATTGCCTCGAGCTGGCGGAGGATCTTATCGCCGCGCCACAGTTGAGCAAGCTCGACCGCGCTGCGCATGAGGTTTCCGCTGTATTTGTGGAGCATTCCCTCAAACCGTTCGCTGAGCGTGAATGCGTCGGCGACCGATCCGGCAAAGCCTATTACTACTTTATCGTCGTAAAGTCTGCGTACTTTTACGGCATTGGACTTCATTACAACGCTTTGTCCCGCAGTGACTTGTCCGTCGCCGGCGATGACAGTTTTGCCGTCGCGTTTTACGGCTACTATTGTAGTTCCTTTTAATTCCATAACTTAACTCCAATTTACGATTTTGATACGGGTCGTTAAAAATTATTATACTATATTCTACAAAAGAAATCAAATCAAATCATTCGTTTTTTGAAATTCCGCAAGATCGCGTATCGAGCGCTCGCAATAAGCTGCTTTGCGTTTCGCCTTATCGCGTATATTTTCACTCAGCGGAGGTAATATGCCGAAGTTGGCGTTCATGGGCTGAAAATCTGCGTTGGGCGCAGTTATATACCTGTAAAGCGAGCCTATCACGGTAGTCTCGGGAAGCAATACGAGCGGCTTATCTTCCAGCGTGCGCACTGCGTTTATCCCGGCGACCAATCCTGACGCCATGCTTTCAACATACCCCTCTACTCCGCATATCTGCCCCGCGATAAACGTTTTGGGAAAATTGCGAAGTCTTGAAAAGCAGTCCAGTTCTCGCGGCGAATCGATATACGTATTGCGGTGCATCACGCCGTATCGCAGAAACTCCGCGTTTTTAAGAGCAGGTATCATTCCGAACACTTCTCGCTGAGCGGCAAATTTGAGATTGGTTTGGAATCCCACGATATTGTACATTGTTTTTTCGGCATTTTCAGCGCGCAACTGAACGACGGCAAAAGGGCGTTTTCCGGTAGCAGGGTCGATAAACCCCACCGGACGAAGCGGTCCGAAACGCAGGGTATCTTCTCCGCGTTCCGCCATTATCTCCACAGGCATGCAACCTTCGAATATCTCCCTCTTGTCGAATTCATGCTGTTTTGCTCTTTCGGCGGCGCCCAACGCTTTGACAAAAGCGTAATATCCGTCTTTATCGAGCGGGCAATTAAGATAATCTCCGCCGCCTTTTCCGTAACGGCTTGCGACGAAACATTTTGTCGTATCTATACTTGCGGCGTCTATTACCGGCGCCGCGGCGTCGTAAAATCCGAGCGAAGTTCCCAACCGTCTTGCAAGCGATGCGTTCAACCCGCCAACGGTCAACGGACCTGTAGATATCACGGTAAGCTCGTCGTCGGAATAATCGTCAACGGTCCCGCACGATACTTCGATATTCGGATGTTTTGCAATTCTTTCGGTGACCAGCTTGGAAAACAAATCTCTGTCCACCGCCAAAGCACCGCCTGCCGGAACGCGGACTTTTTCGGCGACCGATATCAAAAGACTTCCCAAAGCACGCAATTCGGATTTAAGCAGTCCTCCCGCGGTGCCGTACTCGTCGGATTTGAGCGAATTTGAGCATACGAGTTCGGCAAAACCGCCGTTCTTGTGCGCGGGAGAAAAGGCGACCGGTTTACAATCTATCAAAGCGACTTTATGACCGCTTTCGGCTATCCTGTATGCCGCCTCGCAACCCGCAAGTCCCGCTCCTATAACGGTAACTTCCACTACTGTTCCGCCTTTACCTTATATTTGCATGTCTTGGACGCGCAAACGTTATATATTCCGTCCTTATACTTTTTAAGAAGAAGGTGGCTTCCGCAATCGGGGCACTTACCGTCGGCGAGCGGCGAATTGGAAGTAAAACGACAATCGGGATATCCGGTACAACCGTAAAACGCGGAACCGCGCATAGTGATCTTCTTCATGGGTTTACCGCACTTGGGACAAGCCGCCGATCTTAAATCGTCTCCGCCGCTTTCAGGATCATCGATATTGACTATATTTTTACATTCGGGATATCCCGGGCAAGCCAAAAACGGTCCGAACCTACCCTGTTTTATCACCATAGTCCTGCCGCATTTGGAACATTTTACGTCCGATTCCACCGCTTCGGCAGCAGCGTGCGGCGTTGCCGGCTGACCGGTCTGCTCGTCAAAAGGCAATGTGGTGCGGCATTTGGGATAATTTGGACACGCGAGAAACTTTCCGAATCTGCCTGACTTTACCACCATCAAAGTACCGCAAGTAGGACAGGCTATATCGGTTTTCTGATCCGGAGCTTTGAGACTGAAACTGTCTCCCAGCGCTTCGGAAATTTTTTCTTCGAATCCGTTGTAAAAATCGCCTACCACGCGTTGCCATATCACGCCGCCGTCTTCTATTTCGTCAAGACGCTTTTCCATGTCGGCTGTAAACTTTACGTCCATTATTTCCGGGAAATACTTTACAAGCATATCGGTAACGTCCATTCCGAGCTGTGTGGGCTTGATATACTTTCCGTCCTTTTCCGTATAAGTACGGGCGTTAAGAAGCGTGACAGTAGGAGTGTACGTCGCAGGTCTGCCTATCCCCTTTTCTTCCATGGTTTTTACAAGGCTGGCTTCGGTAAAACGCGCCGGCGGCTTTGTAAACTTCTGCTCGTATTTGTATTCGATGAATGAAAGTTTTTCACCGACGTTAAGATCGGGAAGTTTGCTCGTTTCTTCCTCATCGTCTTTTTCCTCGCTGTACATGTTGTATACGGCTGTATATCCCGTAAATAACGGCGACTTGCCTGTCACTTTGAATCCGTAATCTCCGGCGGCTATATCCACCGAAAGCGAATTGTAAGTGGCTTCGCTCATCTGGCTTGCCATAAATCTGTCGTAAATAAGTTTATACAATCTGTAATAATACTTGTTCACAACGTTTTTAATACTGTCCGGCGTGCGGGAGAGAGAAATAGGACGAATAGCTTCGTGCGCGTCCTGCGCTCCCTTTTTGGTGGCGTATACGTTGGGTTTAGCGGGAATGTATTTTTCGCCGAATTTTTCCGTGATAAACGCGCGCGCTTCTCTCATCGCATCGTCGGATACTCGCGTGGAGTCGGTACGGATATAATGTTTGTGAAGTGCAAGTGATATAATATACTTAAAGTATATAATAGAAATAATGTAAGCATGATAAAT
>CATKCE010000084.1 GCA_949744905.1 uncultured bacterium | reverse complement strand
GTTGCGCCGGTTCCGGAAAAACAATGGTGCTGTTTCATAGATTGAAATATATTTTAGGGAACAATCATCATAATACAAATGAAATCGCTGTTATAACACCAAGCAAACAATTTAATGATTTTATTTCCCCATTGCTAGGCGATTTGAATTTGCGTAATACTCATACATATGATATTATCGAATTTTACATTAAAGCTCTTGATGGGTTTCTTTCAAATCAAGCAAGTGCGCACAAATTCAGCGAATTTTTTGATTATAAAAACTGGCTCGGTTGCCAACCAGTACATATCTTATCGGACGAAGATTTGCCGGAAAGTATAGTGGAACAATACTATTCCGACGAGTTTTTTAATGCGGTTATGGCGAAAGAAAAGATAAAAATTAATGCACTACAGCAAAAAACATTTAAGGATGAAAAGACCAAAGTATTCAAACAAAGAATAGTTGACAAAGATCTGAATGTTGATTTGCTTGAAGCTATACTCGGCGAAGCTGAGCGAAAGCTTTTGCCGAAATACACAAGAAAACACGGTATCATTCATAAATGCGAACTTTTTGCTTTATGTTTGTTTTATTTCAGAAGATGTGGTAAATATAAATACACCGACAAAGGGCTTAATCCTGATTTATATGATTTTTCATTTACATTAACTATGATAGACGAAGCTCAAGATTTGTCGTTGCAAGAAATTCGACTTATCAAATCTTTGGGACAAAAATCCTCTCATCTAAATTTGTTTGGGGACGTTCATCAATGCCTACACTCTCATGGTATATCCGATTGGAATATCGTAAAAGACGCTTTCAACGAAATTGACTTGTACGAATTAAACGACAATTATCGTAATACTTCGGAAATAATTTCTTATGTAAATGCTTTGTGTAATACGCAAATGAATGATATCGGGTATAGCGGTTTCAAGGTTATAGAAATCGCATTTTCCGAATTAGAGCGCATATTTTTGCAACAAAATGCCAAACGCAAGGTGATCATTTGTTCAGAATCAGCAAGGGAAGCTATTGTTAACACCTATCCGACTTTATCGAAATATGTCTATGCGGCTAGTCAAATCAAAGGAATGGAATATGATTGCGCATTTGTAGTTATAGCAAAAATGCAACCAAAAGGAATTTGCCTATGAAAAGACTATTATTATGCTTTGTGTGTGTTCTCTTATTATTTGTAACGGGGTGTTCGTCCGATAAGGACACCTATGTCGTAAAGAAGATAATGATTGACGTGAACGGTGAAGCGATTTTACGCGAAAGTAACAAAGATACACTAAAAGAATACACAGGTGTTGCTTATATGATAGATTATATCGGTGATAAAATAGTTGTTAAAGACAATGAAGTGATATTCAATGGAAGCGAAATGAAAAATCTAAAATGTACAATAGATTACGACGAGAAATATGATTAGTATTATATTGATTTTTGCGAGTTACCCCCAATCTTATTTAAGGGCTCAAAAGTACTTGATAATGAAATCTATATATATGTTCCAATTCAAAAAAAGCTATCATATTTGATTTTTGAAAAGAAGTAAAGGCAGTAAATTTTTAGCAACAAAGTAACATAAAGAACGGCTTGCGATTACCCACAAACCGTTCTTTCTATTTGTTGCCGATTTGGTTCGGTTTATGATACCCGAAGTATAAACCCAAAACCGCTTTTTATCGGTTTAACGGTGTTCGGATAATTAACAGGCGGGTCACCAATAAAAAATATCCGTATTACGGTGTATTATCGAGATAAAGGTAAGGACCGATAAATTTCTTTATCTTTTCATTTTGATTTGATATAATTAAATTACGATAAACATTAATTTTTAATCGGGAGAATTTTATATGAAAAAATCATGGGTAATTCTCGTAGGAGCTATTGTAACAACTCTTTTTTTCCTCACAAGTTGTGTGTATGTAGGGTTGCCTACCGAAAAAGTAAAACAGCATAACGAAGCAATTAAGCAACAGTTGCCCGACTTCTCTTTATATAATTTCAGCGGAAGTTTTTATTACATACCCGAAAGCGAGGGGAAATCGATTCTCTTTTCATCTAAAGACGGGAAAAGAGAATATCTTATAAAGACTAATGAAAAGCTTTCTTATTTTGACGGAACTACAGAAAAAACTTATACCTTTTCTATTAAAGCCGAAGAAAATACATCGGCGAATATAGCGGCTTATCAATTGATTGATAATGATATTCAAGATATCTTAAACGTAGTCCATTCTTATGACGGAACGTACGATAAAATCAAAAGCATATCGGGTTCGCAAAAATACGGAGAAGAAATCTATGACGAAATAGAACATGACATTTATTCTATGAAATGGAAATATTCCTCAATTGCGGTATTGATATTTTACCTGAACGCAAATACTTCTGTTCTGCATTCTATTTATTTAAGAGACGCTTCGAAAAACATGAATGAGGAAAAATCACATTTTGATTTATTTATTTACCCAAACGAGTCCTTTGTTTCAAGTTTGGAAGATGAATATGAAACGCTAAAGAGCGTCACATAAAATTATTATAAGAACTTTTGAGTTTCGATTGATCTTACATTTAATAAAGTATAGCCCACTATACTTCGATTACGAAGATAGCGGGCTGATTTTTGTCCACGAAAAAAATTTCTATTACGGGCACCCATTGCGGGTGTTTTTTTATGCGGTCGAATTCCGTTAAAACGTTTTTTTGCATTTACGGACAATTTTTTCAGTTGACAAACGCAATTTATATAACATATAATTGCAACATACGGATTTTATCGGAGGCTATATGGAACACGGAACAAAACGCAATATCAAACTGATCGCCGTAATATTGACGGCGGCTATGTTTATTGCCGGAATGTTGTTTGTAAGCACAAGCGCTTCGGCGGCCGGCGGAAACGAGGGTTTGACGTATTATTACAAGGAACTTAAAAACAGCAATCTTGCCACGCGCTTATATAAAGCGTTTGAAAAGATGAGCGAAAGTCCGGATTTCAAGGGCGGCAAGATGACGTACGACCTTTTGGAGACCGATACGCTCACCGAGTCGGAGGTGGCGGAATACGTTGATAACGCGTCCCCCAAATTGCCGGTGGCGCTCGGCGCCGCGCGCGACGCGTTTTATATGGATCATCCCGATCTGTTTTACATAGACGTGTATAAATTCTATTTGAGCGCGGGTATGAAAAACGGAAGATACGCGGCGTATATAAACGCCGGCACCGCCGACGATTATTATACGAATAATACCGTATCGGATGCTAACGGAGTAAACTCGGCTGTTTCCTCTTACGAAAGTGCCTTATCCAAAGTTGCGGAAGACGCGCGTAAAGCGGGCGCGGACGTAATAAAACAGATCGAATATGTCAACGCATACATTGCCGAAAACGTAAAATACGATTACGGCGCCCGCCGGGAAGCGGAATCCGGCAGCGTGAGTTACGACGGATACGTAAATACGTCGTACGGCGCTCTCGTCAATAAAAAGGCGTTGTGCGGCGGATATTCGCGCGCATTTAAAGCGGTAATGGACCGGTTGGATATTCCTTGCGTACTTATCCAGGGCACCGCTTGTTCGGGGCGTTCGCTTACCGATCCCGATGATAACAAGGTTTACGATTCCGGTTACGAGGCGCACATGTGGAACGCAGTGGAAGTGGACGGAATGTGGTACGGCGTTGACACTACGTGGAATTCGAGTTGCGGAAACGTAAAAAAATATTTTCTTGTCGGCGAAGAATTTTTGTCCGTCGACCATTTTTCCGACGGCGTAATATCGTCGTCCGGATTCGAGTTGTTGTATCCCGCATTGCGTCCGTTTGATTACGGCGTAAACGAGGATAAAAACGGTTTTGTTTTCAAAGACGACGGAACGCTCAAAGACGGAGACAAGGACGTCGAATTCGGATATACGGTTTTTGAGAGCAACGGCGAAGAACGTGTCGCGCTCATGTTGGGCGTGAGTTACGAAGGCAAAGACGCAGCTCAATTGGAGAAGGAAGGCAAATATCTCGCTTACCGTTTCAAGACAAGGGACAGCGAATGGTACGACTGGGTCGGGCTTGCCGCTTTCCAAGATAAAAACGGCGGATTTGGATACGCAGAAGGATATACCATAGAGTCGTTTTATGAAAATACGTACCAGATCCAGCACGCCGTATTCGACTATGCGCCGGATAAACTCTACTGGTACTACGATGCCGATAAATTGTCCGCCGGAAACACTATAGCCACCAGCGCGATATACACCAATAAAGGATTCGGAGGATATAAACCGGCGCCTTACGTTAAAAAGAAGACGCCTAACGAGTACGGTACCATAAAGTCGTTGAATCCCATGCACATACAGTTTGTTTACAGCGAAAAGCTGGTTTATACGCAAGAAAACATGACCGCCGCCGACGTGGGCGTTTCGGTAGCGAGCGCGCACAAAGATATCGAAAAGTATTGCAAGATAGAGAATATAAACTGGGATCCCGAAACAAATACCCTTACGTTTGATTTTACTCCCAGCAAACAGTTTTCTCACAACTGCGAGAATTACGATTTTGTTCCCACCAATCTTATCGGCGAAACAAGCCGCAAAGTTCCCGACGCCGCAGGATATTCGTTTAAGCGTAAGCAGGTGGTGTGTTCCAAAGTGTTCAACGACGGCAGGCTTTATATGCAGGTTTACGGACAGCCGCAATTTGTTGGCGCCGAGGATATGTCGGTGGACGGCTTTAAGGATAAAGACGGCAAGCCGATAGTGGGAGACCAGCGCAGTCAGATGATGCTTGTGGTAAACGACGCAAGCAAAAAAGACGCCGATACCATGATGGATATGCTTGATAAAGACGGCGATATCGCGATAAACAGCGAGGACGTCGGCAGGAGTTCCACATACCAGATAGATTTCCAGTTGTGCGGAGTCGTGCGTAAAGTGCCGGACAGAAGTTATGTTCAGGTCGGTTTCGGATTTCCCGAAGGTTACGATAATTTGAATAAAGACGTGACTTACACGGTGTATCATTACAAACTCGACGATAAAGGCGTGATAATAGGCGTGGAGGAAGTGCCGTGCATTATAACCGAGTACGGCATAATAGCCACTGTAAACAGTTTCAGTCCGTTTATGGTTTGCGAAGTTCCCAAAGCTAAAGTGGAAGCCAAAAAGAAGATATATGCGAGCGTAGATAGTGCGGGAGGGGGAACTATAAATAAAACCGCCGTGCAGACTTTCGGACCCGACGGAATATCTTACACGGCAACGCCCGACGCGGGATATAAAGTGGACCGTATTATCTTGAACGGCGAAAATATTTATACCGACGACACTGTATGTACGGTAACGCCGGACGGATCGGTCGCCGTGACTCTTAAAGAAAACGACGCGCGCATTACCGAAGACAACGTTATGGAAGTAACGTTTATTTCCAAGCGCGTGGAACAATATTATGCCGAAAATAATATAGAAGTGGTCCGTCACAAACTTGTTGTAACGGAAAAAGATATGATAGCCGCCGTTCCGCATAAAATATCCATGCCGAACGTGAAAAAGAGCAATACTGCGGCGATAGTCGTGACCGTTATAGTTGTGATAGTGGCTGCGGCGGCCGCAGTGTGCCTTACGTTGTATTTTATAAACAAGAAGAAAGATGATAACGGCAATAAGCCTGCGGCGAAAAGCTCCGCGGAAAAACGTCCGCAAAGTCCGTCCCCCCGTCCGATGACTTCGCGTACGCTGAATACGGCAACAGCTGTTTCGGGCGGCGGCGCTGCGCGCGCATCCGGAACTTCCGGACAGAGCAGGCAAAACGCTCAAAGCGCACGCGCAGCAGTATCGCCGGCATCGAGAAGCGCAACTGTCCGTCCGACGGCACGACCCGACGGCACGACCGCGCAGTCGCGAACAGTCGCTTCGACCCGTACGGCCTCATCGTCCCGCGCGCCCGCGTCCTCGACCAAGTCGGCCGCGCAGACGCCGCGTCCTGCGGCGCAGCGTTCCGATGCGAAACAGCCGGTAAACAGACGCACGGACAAGAAATAGCGATTTATAAAAAGCCTCCCGTAGCCGCGGGAGGCTTTTTATATTGGTGCGCAACGGTTCTTTCGATACCCGGCATTGTTTACGTAAAGCTATCGTGTCGTTGCCGTGTATTGAAAGAACCGTGGTACGCTTGAAATTTTGTTTATTATAGTGTAAAATAGAGATATGGAAGCTAAAAAGATCGTAAAGCCGATTTTGTGGACGCTGGCGGCGTTACTGATAATCGCCGTATTGACAGTCGGAGGTTATGTTGCGTACGTCGCTTTGCAGTACTACCGTATAGACGATTTGAAGACGCTCGAAATTTCGGGCGGCGCGGATACCCGTATTAGTTTGGACGGAACGTACAGCATTATGTCTTACAATCTCGGTTTTGGCGCGTATTCGCCAGAGTATACGTTTTTTATGGATACCGGCGTGATGAACGACGGAAAAAAGGTGGCGGGGAAATATGCGAAAGGCATTAACAAAGCCGACGTAGAGAAAAACGTGAACGGGCAACTTGAAGTCGCCGCCGCGTTAGACGCCGACTTTTACTTTTTCCAGGAAGCCGATAAAAAAGCGGATAGAAGTTATAAAATAAATATGTGCGACCGCGCCGCCGCAAAATTTGACGGTTACGCGCGCACTTACGCGCAAAATTTTCATACGGCGTATCTTTTGTATCCTTTCGGCGACCCGATAGGCCGGACCGATGCGGGCATGCTCACGTTTTCGCGATATAATACGGAAAGCGCGGTGCGCAGATCGTTTCCGGTGACCGACGCTTTTATAGACAAGCTGTTCGACCTTGACCGATGTTTTGCCGTTCACTATCTTCCGATAGAAGGTAGCGGAAAAAAGTTGGTTTTGATAAATCTGCACATGTCGGCGTACGATAAGGGAGGTACAATACGCGCAAAGCAGCTTGCAATGCTCAACGGAGTATTGAAGGAAGAACGCGATAAAGGGAATTACGTTATTGCGGGCGGAGACTTTAACCACTGTCTTATCGCCGATATGTTCGGTTCCGATGAAGAAGCTTTGCGGTATTTCAAGAGCGAACAGAAAACGCCCGACTGGGTAAAAAACTCGATACTGCATAAATCGGAGATAGCGGACGGATACACGATAGCGGCGTCGGTAAACGCTGCGACGTGCCGCGGGGCGGATATCCCTTATCGCGAGGGAGTGAATTTCAGCACGGTTATAGACGGTTTTATCGTTTCGGACAATATAGATGTCAAAGACGAAAAGACGATAGATACAAAATATTCTTACAGCGACCACAATCCCGTTTTAATGCAATTTGCCTTAAAGGCATGAAAAAAGCACGCCAAGTTTTGGCGTACTTGTATATGCTCCGTAATTCATTATTCAGTTGATATTGCCCGCCGCTATGCAGCGACTATAATGCATGACGTTACAGAGGCGATAAGAACGACTAAGGCTATCCGCGTTACCGCGCGTTTATTAAGCGACAGCTGCAGGAAGAAATCTGTTATCGCGTTGACGAGCATTATAAGAGCGCCGAAAGCTCCGACTGCTACCAACGCTATACCGAAAAGTAAAAAGATGATACCGTCGCCGTTCAGCAGCCAAGGCAGAAAGAACACCAACAGACTGATATGGCACTATATATCACGCATCATGCGAGTTGTCTTGCTTTTTGTAAAAAATGCGGGCATAGGCGTCAGTGTTCCTGCTTTTTATTTATCAAACAGGCTATCAAAGTAAACATTACTGTGTATATGATACAAAAAATCGAACATATCGTAAGTCTTTCGGCGCTTGTCGAAAGCGTGCTCAGATCTCCCGAAAAGTAGCTTAGCCAGTATTTTGCAAGCGAGAATCCGTCGGATTTTACCGACGCGTCTATAAACGATAGCAAGATACCGACAAGCGAAGGCCCGAGTATGGCGCATGCGATGGATACGCCTCCTTTTTTCACTGCGATACTTATTGCAAATACGAATGCGGAATGCGCTATGCACATTAAAAGTTGTCCGAACAACAGTCCCGCGCAATTGCCGTCGTCGCCGCGGCCGAACATGGCGTTGCCGCATGCAAAACTGAATATAATAGTTGCCGCAAACATAACGAGCGTGGCCGTGACGACCGTGATAAATTTTGAGAAACACACTTTTGTTTTGGAAAAACCGTGCGAATAAATGTTTTTTATTGTTTGTTCCGTGTAGTCGGCGCACGTAAAAAGCGCGATGAATATCCCGCATATCATAGTAAATCCGGATGAATCTATTGCGGAGAGCAAAACGGATGTGACCGATAAGCCGTCGGCAGATCCCGAGAGAGCGGAAAGCTGTTTTTGCAACATCAGACTTAAAAACTCCATCGCAAGAATGACCGCGGCGCAAATGTAAAAACTTTTCTGTTTTATCAGCTTACGGAATTCGAACTTCAAAAGATTTTTCATTTCCCCAACCTCTCGATAAAATATTCTTCCTGGCTTCCTTCGGTAAAACCTATCTCCGAAACCGCTATGCCGTTTTTCAAAAGATATTTGTTGATGTCCGCGGTTTTATCGAGATGCGACGACATGAAAACCTCATCGTTTTCAATATCTATGACAGCGTCGGGGTAAGCGGTCTTTAACAAAGAGCACGTCTTTTGCGCGTCGTCGCCCACTATCCTCACGCATCTGCGGCACCGCGCTTGCAGTTCGTGCGCGGATATTTCCTCGGTAAGTCTGCCGTCGGATATTATTCCGTAAACCGTCACTACTTTGGCAAGCTCGTCAAGCAAGTGGCTGGATATCATAAAAGTAATGCCTTGGGCATTGAGTTCCGTTATCATATCGCGTATTTCTTTGATGCCAGACGGGTCGAGTCCGTTTATCGGCTCGTCGAGTATTAGGATCTCGGGGCGGGACAAAAGAGCGATAGCTATTCCCAGGCGCTGCCGCATGCCGAGCGAAAATTCGCCGGCTTTTTTTGCTCCGGTATCCCCGAGTCCGACCTTTTGCAGAATGGGCGTTATTTGTTTTTTGTCCGTACCGTACAGCATGGAAAAGCGCAACAGGTTCTCGTATGCCGTGCAGTTTCTGTACAGTCCCGGAGACTCTATCAAAGACCCTATCTTTTTTCGTCCCTTGTCGGCGTTTTTATCGCCGAACAATACTATACTGCCTTGAGTGGGCGAAGTCAATCCCAATATCAACTTCATAAGGCTGGTCTTGCCCGCGCCGTTTCTGCCTATCAAGCCGTAAATGTCGCCGCGCTTTACGTGTAACGAAACATTGTTTACGGCATATTTGGATTTGTACTGTTTAACAAGGTCATGCGTTTCTATGACGTATTCCATAAATTCTCCCTCGGCATTTGACTTTTATGAAAAAGTTTGCTATAACTGATACAAATGTATCACAAAATCAAGCTCCGGTCAACTGCTATACATGTAAATACCGCGGAGTGAAACAATGAGAGGCGATTTGTTTCAGTATGGAAAAAAGAAAAAATGCGGCGAATCTGATTGTGCGCGAAAGCATCGAAACCGCGCTTGTCGAATTATTACGCAAAAAATCGATAGGCGATATAACGGTTAGCGAAATAGTCAAAAAAGCCGGGGTAAGCCGCGTGAGTTATTATCGCAATTACTATTATAAAGAGGACGTGCTTTTTGCGGCAATGGACAAGACTGCCGCGGCGTGGAAAGAGCGGACGGAAAGTTTCGGTCAAGATATCGGCGAACATATAATAGAACTTTTCGAGATGGAGCGCCCTTTGCTGGAAACGATATATAAAAACGGGCTCGAACATCTCATGTATAAACTTATACGAAAATATTGCGGTCTTGGCGACGGGCGGGAAAATAACCCGACGGATAATCTTACCGCTTATTTCGCGGCGTTTTTTGCGGGCGCGTTTTTCGGTTGGTGCGACGAATGGGTAAAACGCGGCATGGCGGAAACTCCCGACGAGATAAAACGCATGTTTGAAGAAATAAAAAAACAAACAACTTGCGAATTCGGATAACGCGTAAATTGCTGCGGATAAAAAAAGACCGCTTGCGGCGCAGCCGGCGGTCGTTATCTGTTTACTGCATGCGTTTGTATTGCTCTCCCCAGTCGGACATGGCGTTTAATATCGGACTCAGCGTTTTACCCGATTCCGAAAGAGAATAGACTACGCGCGGAGGTACTTCGGCGAAAACTTCCCGTTCGATAAGACCGTCTCTTTCCAAAGCGCGAAGATTGTCGGTAAGGACTTTTTTGCTTATGCCGGGTATCGACTTTATAAAGTCGGTGAACCGTTGGTCTCCGTCAAATACCAGATTGCGGATAATGAGGATTTTCCACTTGTTGCCTATAAGTTGTACCGTGGTGGCCACCGGGCAGTCCGGAAGTTCGGCTTTTGTCAGCATTGAGTCTCTCCCTGTTTTAATTTGATCTTATTATAATAAAGATCCGGACGAAAGTCAATAGTTCAAAAATTGAACTTGATAACATATTTATTATCGGATAATAGAAAAGTAACTTTTCCGCATGGGTTTTCTGTTTTTGTTATAATGGCGATACAAACAAATTACGGAGGTAATACCATGAAAAATTACGCAAAGGTAAATGTAACGGAAGAAGCTCGCGCGGAGCTTCACGACAAACTGGCTCTTACGGGAGCGGAGGTAAGTATAAACGCGTTGCCCGCGGGAACAAGCGTGCCGTTTATTCATTCGCATAAGCAAAACGAAGAGATTTACGCGGTTTTAAGCGGCGAAGGATACGCCGAGATCGACGGCGAGATCATCGGGTTGGAAGCCGGCGATTGGTTGCGGGTCTCGCCGGCGGCGAAAAGACGTTTTGCCGCATCTTCCGAAAAAGCGGTTAAGTATATCTGTATCCAGGTAAAAGAGGGGTCTTTGGAAGGATACACTGCGACCGACGCGATAATTTAATAGTCGCATATACGATAAAGCGCGATCCGAAAACGATCGCGCTCTATGTTTGAAAGTTTATTGAATTATCGGTTTTTACCGAGCAGTTCCCGTATTACGTTTTTCAAATTGTTTATGTCGACGGGCTTGGCTACGTGCGCGTTCATGCCCGCTGCCAGAGCTTCTTTTTTATCGTCGGCAAAGGCGTTTGCCGTCATCGCTATTATCGGAATGGTCTTCGCGTCGGGGTGCGCGCTGTTTCTCAGGGCGCGGGCGGTTTCGTAACCGTTCATCACCGGCATCTGTACGTCCATGAATATCATGTCGTATGCGCCTTGCTTGCAAGCCTCGAACTTTTCCAGCGCAAGTTTTCCGTTTTCGGCGACATCCACTTCGGCGTTTTCCATCGTCATGAGTTCGACGAGTATTTCGGCGTTTATCTCGTTGTCCTCCGCCGCAAGTATCTTTAAGCCTGCCATGGAAAAATCGGCTGCGGAGGTTTCGTCGGCAGAGTCGCCGTCGTCTTTGCCGTAAAATTTGGTAAGAGCCGCTCGGAAAGCCGAGACGAAAAAGGGCTTCGGCATAAACAGATCTATGCCCGAGGCGCGCGCCTCCGCCTGGATATCTTCGTAATCGTATGAACTTAAAATAATTATGGGGAAGTCGGACCCCGTTTTTTCGCGTATACTGCGCGCGGTTTCCACTCCGTCTTTGCCAGGCATCTTGCGGTCGAGGATGATGGCGTCGTAACGCTTATTGTTTTTGTATGCGTCGGTCGCCTTCTCAACGGCTTCGTCGCCGTTTGTCGCGTAATCCGTTTCAACGCCGGTGCCGTCCATCATATCGCATATTGCAAGGCATATATCTTTTTCGTCGTCGACTATAAGCACTCGCGATATGCCGTTTGCGGTCCAGAACTCTTTTTCGTCCAAATTATTGTCGGTCACCGACAGTTCGAGATCGACGATAAACGTGCTGCCTTTGCCCGGCTCGCTTTCCAGCGAGATGGTACCGCCCATAAGGTCGACTATATTTTTGGCTATCGCCATTCCCAGACCGGTGCCCTTTATCTCTTTTTTTACGTCGGTCTCCTCGCGCGCAAAGGGGTCGAATATTATTTTTGCGAATTCTTTGCTTATTCCGTAGCCGTTGTCAGCCACTTTTATGCGGATATGAGAGTGTTTGGGCGTATGCTGTTTTATGGCCTCCACTTCGAATTTTACGGTGCCGCCGTCCTGCGTATATTTTACGGCGTTTGAAAGCAGATTAAACACCAGCTGGTTGAGCCGGAGCCGATCGCATAACACTTTATCGGGCAATATTCCCTTGGTTTTTACTTCAAACGTTTGTTTTTTGGCGTGCGCCTGCGGAGCTATTATGGTATATACTTCTTCTATAAAATCCGCAAAAACGAATTCGGACATATTGAGAGACGTTTTGCCGCTTTCTATTTTGCTCATATCCAGTATATCGTTGATAAGATTTAGCAGATGTTGTCCGGATATTGCTATCTTTTTATTGTATTCGGCTACTTTGTCGGTATTTCCCAGTTCTTTCGTGATAAGCGTAGAAAACCCGATTATAGCGTTCATGGGAGTGCGTATATCGTGCGACATGTTGGACAGGAAATTGCTTTTCGCTTCGTTTGCGGATTTTGCGATGGCGAGCGCGTGCGAAAGTTCGGCGCGCATGTGGTAATCGGAAGTGCAATCTACAAACATCAAAGCAAAGCGGTCTTTACCGTTGAATCTGGAACGGTAAAGAGACATACGGAACCAGTACTTTTCGTTGGTGACGGCGTTTACCATGGCTATGTCGACTCTGAACGCATTGCCGTTTGGCAATCGTTTAAGTCCCTCTGTGGTAAACGCCGCATGTTGTTTTTCGGCGCAGGTAAGCACCGTGTGAATGTCTTCGGATACTTTACGCGCATCGACGCCCAAGACGCGGCCGATGTTCGGGCTGACGTAATCGGCGGCAAAAGTATCGGGCGAAAACAGTATGTACAGGTCGTTTGTGTCAAACGTGAACATATCCATCAATTCTTCGCGAGACTGTATCTCCGCGTTTTTGAGTTTTATGTTGCGTTTGTACATCAGTATCATGAACACTGCGAGAGAGCCGGCGAGGATTACGAAAAGGGACGTTATGACAAATATCGTTATCGTGCGGAAACTGCTTATTGCGCTGTTCATTGCCGCCGCGGGAACTATTCCAACGATCTGCCAGTCCGAAAAACCTATCGTTTTGTAACACATGTAAAACTCGTCGCGGCCGTATCGGAAAAACACTACGTCGCCTTTCTCGTTTTGCCAGTCGTCTTTTATCTGTCGCGCGCGCTTATCCGAGAGCTTTACTTTTTCGTTATCGAGGAACGCGTAAAAATCGCGTTCGCCCGTATTTTTCAACCCTTTGGACGATATCAGTATTCGTCCGCTTTTATTGGCGGCAAAGCAGTAACCGTCTTTTGCAAACGCTTTAACGCTGTCGGACAGTATCTTGGTAAGCAGTTCGGCGTCGTATATTAAAGCTATCGCTTTGTAATCCGTGCCTTTGTAGTTTACGGAGTGGGGAACGGCGAATACCAGTATCTCGTCTTCGCAGTCTTCGACGTCGTGCAAAAAAATTTCTTTGACAAACGGTTTTGTCCAGTCTGTAACGTTTAAATCGAGATGAGATGTCGAATCGGGGCTTATACCGGTCGCGTCGCCGTTTTCGGCAAGAAAACAAAACTCGGTGAATCCGTATTCGTTTTGCGCTTTGTTTATAAATCGTTCCAGCTTTTCGTCGTCTTCGATGTTATCGTTTATAGGATTGGCCCAGGTTTTTAGGTCGCTCCATATTCCGCCCAGTCGTTCTTCGAGCGTTGTTCCTATTTGATTATAAATTTCGTTGAGATGGTTCGCGCTTTCTTTGAAGACGTAATCGGAAGCAAAGCCGGCGTAAAGAACGCTTGCCGTGACTATTACCGCCGCGACTGCCGCGACGATGACCGAATATAGTATTTTTCGCTTGATACTCATTATGCGCCTCGTGTAAAATCATTTTACTGAGCTGTTCGATTATGTGTATTGCAATGCGGAACGGCCGCCGGAGTGTGATATGCCGCGCGTCGGTCGTCGAGCCGTTATTTTAGATTTTATCACGTTTTCACATAAAAATCAAATCATATCGGAAAACATCGATAAACATATAATGCAAATTATATATAAAAAATCCGAACTTGTTTCACGAAAGTCCGGATATCGAATGTGTTGGTGTGTCCGCCGGGGCTCGAACCCGGACCGAAGGCGTCGGAGGCCTTTATGGTATCCAATTCCACTACGGGCACAAGGGCAAACACGTTTATACGCGTGTTTGCCCGATTATTGTAACATGTATGTACTTAATAGTCAAGCAACGGAGAGGATATATGGAGTTATACCGATTCGAGCAGCATTTTGTCGGCGATGAGGGCGATAAACTCGCCGTTGGTGGGTTTTTCGTTGTGGCTGTATACGCGTACTCCGAAGAGAGAATTGATGTTTTCTATCTTGCCTCTGTTCCATGCCACTTCTATAGCGTGGCGTATCGCGCGTTCGACTTTGGACGGACTGGTATCGAATTTTTCCGCGACTTCGGGATACAGTTTTTTTGTTATGCTGTTTATAATGTCGGGATTGTCTATTGCGAGTTTTATCGCTTCGCGTAAAAATTGGTATCCTTTTATATGCGCCGGTATCCCTACGGTAATAAATATATTGGTTATTTTTTCTTCCAAAGAGCGGTTTTTGACTTTCGGACTTTCTTTCGCGGATCTTTCTTCGGTAGATGCGGAGGGCGCCGAAAGCATTCCCGATATGCGCTTTCGTATGTTGTCGGGGTTTGCCGGTTTTAACATGTAATAGTCGGCGCCAAGGTTCATTGCCTTTGTGACGAACGCGTCCTGACTGAGCGCGCTCAGCACGAGTATTTTGCAGTCGCCTTTATTTATGCGTTCCATTACTTCGAATCCGTCTATCCCTGGCATTACAAGATCGAGCACAAGCACGTCGGGTTTTACCGATTCGAAAGTTTCCAACGCGGCTTCTCCGCTTTTGGCAACGGCGGCGATTTCCATTTCGTTGTCGGAGGAGAAGAATTCTTTGAGCGACGAAAGAAGTTCTTCGTTGTCGTCAACCAACATAATTCGTGTTTTCATTATTGTATTTCGTCCTTTTATTTATTTTCCGCTATTATTATACAACCCTGCCGGCATGCGGGGCAATCAATGCGAATGTCGAACAAAATCGTAAAAAGACGAGTTAGCGGGAATATTGACGGCGGCAAAAAAAATCTTTGTTTTTCGTCAAAATATGAGCAAAAACGCGGCACGGAAAATGAATTTTTTTGCGCGTTTTTGTGTAAACTTCCGAATTTGCCGATTATTTTGAATGTGGATCATTGCGGCGGTATGCGGTTGTGTTCTTCGGCTTTTACTGTGTCCAACAACTTGCGTGCGCGCTCGGTTTTGGCGGAGCGCGAAAGGTCTTTAAGCGACGGATGTCGCTCCGGCACGTCTCCGATAAGCAATGACAACCGTTTTTCGCAGGATGAAAATATTCGGTCGAGATATGCGAAATGGACGCAAGCGTCCGGCGGACAAACCGTTACAAGGGCGGAGCACAGCTTTTTCGCTTGGTGCAGAGTTGAGTGTACCGAGCCGAGGTCGTAAACGTCCTCGGCTTTCGCGCGGTTTAATTTCGCTTCGGCGCGAGAAGTATATGAGAGCAGTTTTTTATAATTTCTCAACGATACCGGTTGCGCGAGTTGCATGCGCGCTTTATTCACATAGTAAAGAGCGCCGCTCGGCGCATCGGCTTTTTTGCGCGGACGGAGCATAAAAAAGAGAATAAAAATTTCCGACGCCAATATGATTGCAAGTATCGCTATTTTCATTTTTCGGCTCCGTTTGATTCTCGGCGGTTTTTCTGCTCTAAAAACACGTCCAGTTTTTCGTAAGGTATCTGTATGCCTGCGTCCAGTATCTCGCGCACGAGAGTTTCGCCCAGGTTCCAATACGCGTCCCAGTAATCGTCGTTGCGCACCCATGCGCGCGCGGAGAGATCCAGCGACGAGTTGCCGCTGCCGGTAAACACCAGCGTGGGCGAGGGGTCGGGAAGAGTGTATTGCGAAGCTTCGAGCACGCGTATTGCAAGGGCGCGCAGTTTGTCGAGGTCGGTATCAAAGGCGACCGAAACGGCAAACTCCAATCTGCGCGTGTTGCGCGCCGAATAATTTGTTATACGCGCGCTCATCACGGTGCTGTTGGGAATGAGTATCTTTTTATTGTCGGGAGTGACCAGTTCGCTGGTAGTAAGTTTAATACGCCTGACCGTGCCTTCGGTTCCGTCTATATCCACGTAATCTCCGGCGGCAAACGGTTTTGTGCCCATCATTATTATGCCGCCCGCAAGATTTGATAAGTTGTCTTTAAGGGCAAGACTCAGCGCGAGTCCGGCGGATCCTAGCAAGGCTATGAGCGGAGCGTTAGGTATGCCCGCAACGTAAGCGCATACAAACAGTAACACAAGCCATAAAAGACTTTTTACAGCGGCGGATACAAAGCCCGCCAAAGCGCTGTCCGGCATGTTTTTCGACAGCGTACGCTCGGTTATAAATCCCGCTATTCTTACGATTGCTATGCCCGCTATTATCACGCCCAGCAGTACCGCCGCGCGGGCGCCGTATTTTTCGATATAAACCATGGATATAGTTTGCGTTTTGACCGAACTTTTTACGCGGAGAACTCGATAAGGCGATAAAATTCACGTTCGGGCGGCATGTAAATTCCTTGACATAAACTTTTGGGTATAGTATAATATTTTAGCATTCAACGAGGTGTAGCGCAGTTTGGTAGCGCGCTTGGTTAGGGACCAAGAGGCCGCGAGTTCAAGTCTCGCCACTTCGACCAGAAATCGGTGAATTTCGGAAAAGAGTTCACCGATTTTTTATTGTAAAAAATTAT
>CATKCE010000083.1 GCA_949744905.1 uncultured bacterium | reverse complement strand
TATTTCGCGCAGACGGACAATATCTATCTCCTCGTTGGGAACCTCGATACCTACGGCCCGTTTGCCCGGAATAGGCGCTTCTATTCTTATCTTGCCGTTGCTGGCGAGGGAGTACTCGATATCCGGGGAAAACTGTTCTATCCTTTTGATAGGTATCCCGGGGGGCATTTCCAATTCGAAACGCGTTACGGCGGGACCGCGCGTTATGCCGTTTACTTTGACAGGCAATTTAAGCTCTTGCAGAGTAACTTCCAAGAGACGGGCTTTTTCTTCGCACGCCACATTGAAATTTTCCGGGACCGAAGAATCGGACGAAACAAGAAAATCTATATCAGGAGCATTGTATTTTACGTGGCGTTTTCTTTTTGGTTTGGGCGGAGCGGGCGTAGTTGCAACGTAATCGTCGATTTTTATTTGACTGCGTACGGGCGGCTTTTCTTCCTTTGGCTTGGATCTTACGTCAAAAGTCACGGTATTGTAATAACCCGTGTTATCTTCACCTTCGAGATGACTTTTTTCCGACAGATCTATCGCGTCTTCTATAATATTGAAAGACGATTTGCGGGGTTGTTCCGGCATATCGTCGGCTATAAGAGCCGAATCTTCTTTAAGAAGATCTTCCGGGAAAAGGCTTTCGCCTATATCAGGCTCGGTTTCTTCGTCGGAGACGTTTTCAAAGGCATACGTTGCCGGAGCTTTTTCGGCAGCGGCTTTTCGTTTACGGTCCTCCTCGATCTGTTCTAAGAAACGGTTTTCGGGACTAACGCGCTTTTCGTATTCCGAGCCGGTGATTATAGGTTCCTGAACGAAATTATCGTCGTTTTCTTCATAATAATCGGAATTTTTCGAGACGTCTTCCCGCTTGGCATACACGTCTTGTCCGGGATCGTATGATGCTTGTTGCCGAGTAGCGCCGAAACCGTTGGCGGAAGGCGCCGACGTCTGGGGCTTATTGGGCATTCCGAAGTAATCTCCGTTTACGATCTTGGACGGTTCTTCGGTTTGCTGCAATTTGGGACGCACCGACATGGGTTCTATTTTACGTGTGGAAAAATTGTTGGCGGACGGACGTTCGTTTTCGCGCTCTTTTTGAATCGGCGCCATTTCTTCGGCTAAACGCCGTGAAAGATCGTCTCCGTTGATTATTGCCGAACCGTCTTGTACTATTTGCGAACTTATGTCCTTTTCGGGCAACATGGGTATATCGGCAAGCCCGAGATCGGATATCTTGTGGACTGTTTTTACCGGCTTAGAAGGCGTCTCCGTGACCTGTCGGGGCTTTTGCGACAATGTGGTATCTTTTACTACAGGCTCGGAAGATACGAGCGGCGGCAACGAATATCCCGCCATATAGTCTTTTTGCACTTCCGCATAGTCTATAGTAGGCAAAGGCGCGGGTTGCTCGTATTTTGCGCGGTTTCCGAACAATATTTTGTGGGCTTCGGATTTGTATCCGCCGTGTGAGGAATTTTTTTCCGAATACGGTTCGAATTCCACCCTTTGGTTAAGCGGCGCTATTTTTTGCTGTTGTGTATCGAGTTGTTTTTCGGTTTTTTGCGCGTAACTTTCGTCCTGTTCGGTTAGCGCGGCTTGCCCTACCGGACGTATAGTATCTACGAATAATGTGTTATCGGTAAGAGGGCGCGTCTGTTGCGGAGAAGCCAATCCTTTTATAAAAGGATTTATGCTTACGGCGTTGTCGTCAACTTTGACGTTGCGTCGTTTTGAATATAAAGGCAATAAAAAGAAAAACACCAGCGAACACGCGAAAGCCAACGAAAAAATTATATACGAAACTACCGGTGTCGCCACGGCTTGCACGGCATACGCCGGCACTCCGAACAACACGCCGCCGGCAGTAGTCTTTTGAGAATACGCCTTAGAGATGTACGCGGAAAAATTCTCGCCGAGATAGCCGTGGGTAGTGGCAAGCTGTAATATAAACATCAAGCTCAAAGACATACAGGCTATCCCTATTTTGTAACGCGTGGCGAGAGTTGCTCTGCGGCCTTGCAATAGAGCGATACCTAAAATGAGCGTGCTTAAAAACAGCGGATACGAAAACAATCCAAACACTCCGGCGGTAACTCCGTATACCGCTTTACTGATAAAACCCAATATCGGCCTTATGACAATACACAGCAAAACAAAAGCGGATATTATGACCAAAACAATACCGACTATTTCGTTATCGTTTTCGGTCTTTTCCCGTCTTCTTCCGTTGTTATATTTTTTTGACGGCATTTTTTACTCCGTGAAAATTCTGAAACTACATAATATTATAACATGACGGGCATGTTTTTTCAATCAAAATGGGGCGTTTTATCAAAATTTTTTACGGCGGAAATTTTTTGACGAAATTCGACTCGATTTACCCGCATATCAGTCGTTCGATCGGCAATACCCTTTTTTTTGCGAAAGTCCCTGCTGTCTCGCAATGTTTTCCTTGTTTTTTTCGCAGTAAATATCGTGAAGTTCTCCGGCCGTCATGCCGGCGTCGATACACATGCTTACAAAAAAGTGTAGAATATCCGTAAGTTCTTCTTTAACGGCGCGGTCGTTTATCGGTTTTTCGTTTTTCCACCACTTATAATTTATCTCGTTTAATAATTCGGTTACTTCGTCTATGAGCGCAAGCGATTTTTTTTGTATCCACTCCGAGCCGGTATACTTCCCCTCGAGTCCTCTGGTTTCGGCTATATAAGCGTCCAACGACGCTTGCATTGCGAATATTTCGTCCAGCTTGTCCATACCGTTATTCTCCTTTTAGTATTTTCAGGATATCGGCGTCGGTCTCTTTTCCTACGTATGCTGCGCAGACGGCGTCATGCGAAAAAATGTCGCGGGCAAAACGGTTTACGTCCGATATCGTAACGCTGTCTATTTCACGAATTCTGTTGTCAACATTGTATAATTCGTTTCCGAGCAACATCATTTTACCTTGCGACGACATCATATTCTGAATATTTTCTTCGGAAAACACCAATGCGGATTTTAATTGTATTTTCGCTTTGTCGAATTCTTCTTTCGTCACTCCGTTTACGGAAACCGTATTTATTTCGTTTTTTACCGCCTTCAATACTTTTTCGGTGTTAGCGGCGGTTATATTGAGAACGATATTAAAGTTTCCGTTATTTACGTATACGAGCGGCGACGAATAAACCGAATAAGCCAGTCCCATTTGTTCGCGTATGCGTTGGAACAAACGCGAACCCATACAACCGCCGAATATGATATTGAATACGTTTTGCACCGGTATTTCGGGATGCATGAATTTCAATGACGGATAACTGATACCGATATTGGATTGCTCGAAGTCTTTTATTCGCGATAATATACCGCTATTGACGTTTATTTCGGGTACTGCTTTTTTATCGGTCTTATTTGCGCGGATATCGTCTAAAAGGTATTTTTCGACGTATTTGTTTGCCGTATCGGCATCTATATTGCCGGATACCGATATTACTATGTTGTCCGCGTTATAACGCTCGTCCATATAAGAAATTACGTCATATCTCGTAAAACGTTCGACGTTTCCGGATGGTCCGAGTATGGTTTGTCCGAGCGGCGCGTCGTTATACAGCGTTTTCGCCAACAGATCGTAGCATATATCTTCCGGAGAGTCTTCCACCATATTTATTTCTTCAATGATGACTCTGCGTTCTTTATCGAGCTCTTTGGCGTCGAATGACGAATGCGTAAAAATGTGCGCCAATGTTTCAAAGCATTTTTCGGCATATTCGTCGACGGATTTAACGTAATAACAGGTGGCTTCTTTCCCTGTAAAAGCGTTGACTAACGCGCCCAGGCTTTCGAACTCGTTAGCGATGTCGAAAGCCGTAAATTTGTTTGTGCCCTTAAACATTACGTGTTCCGTAAAATGTGAGATCCCGTTGTTGGCGGGATTTTCGCAGACGCTTCCGGCGCCTACCCAAAATCCGATAGCTACCGATCTTACGGTGGGCACGTGATTCACCACGAGCCTTAGCCCGTTGGGGTAAGTTATCAGTTCGTTCATTAGTGTTACCTCCGCTATATCAAGTCAAGTTTCCGTCATCGGGAGAAAGTACTTCGCTTACTTTAGATACTTGTAAATTATTCTCTTTTGCGCGGGCTATTATACGGTCCAGCGCCTCTACCGTATTTTTCGTGGGGTGCATGAGTATCAGGTCCCCGCCTTCCATGTTTTTTACCGCTCGGGAAAATATCTTCTCGGTATCGTGGTCTCTCCAATCGATTGTATCGCGGGTCCACATGATAGTGGTATATCCCAATGCTTCCGCCTGGGATAACGTGGTTTTTCCGAAAGAGCCGGACGGCGGCGCAAAGAGATCCATATCTACGCCTATAACGCTCTTTACGAGACGGTGCGTTACGTTTATCTCCTCGGCGTTACGCTGAGCGCTTAGCTTTTTGTGGTCCTTATGGAAATATCCGTGATTTCCTATTTCGTGTCCGCGTTCGTATATTTTTTTCAATACGCCGTCGTTTTCGGCAACCCACATGCCGCCCACGAAAAATGTGGTCGTAACGTTGTTGCGCTCGAAAATATCCAACATTTCGTCTATGTATTCGGTGCCCCAATACACGTTTACCATAAGCGAAATTTTTGTTTTGCTTTCGCCTTTGTATACGGGCGTCGCATTGCTCACGGCGGCGATAGCTTTATTTGATAATGTAAAAGCCAGCAAACCTATCACTATCGCGCCTATTGCCAGATTTGCTACTATGTAGCGAAAAAATTTAACTTTTCCGGTCAAAATCATGCACCTCGGAATATAATTGTCGCATCGAATGATGCGGGTAGTATAATATATTCCGACAGTGCCGAAAAAATTATAGATAGCGTTTTTATGTAAGAAAAAGTCCTTGACGGACTTTTTCATGTTGTGTTTTAGAGTTTTTCGACTAATTTAAGATCGATCCTGCCTTTTTCGTCGGTTTTAATAACTTCTACTCGGGCGGTATCGCCGAGATTGAGAACGTCGGTGACTTTGTTTACGCGCGATTTAGAAAGTTTCGATATATGAATCATGCCGTCCTTGCCGGGAGCGAGTTCCACAAACGCGCCGAATTCGAGGATACGGACGACTTTGCCTTCGAATATTTGACCGGGCTGAACGTCTTCGGCGATGGTAAGAACGATTTTCTTGGCTTTTTCCGCCATTTCGAGGTCGGTGCAACTGATAAATACGCGGCCGTCGTCTTCGATATCGATCTTGACGCCCGTTTCGGCAATGATCTGATTGATGACTTTGCCGCTTTTGCCTATTACGTCGCCGATAACGTCGGGCGAAATATTAAAGCTGATGATTTTGGGAGCGTACTGGCTGAGTTCGGGACGGGGTTCTTTAAGGACGGAGAGCATCTTGTCAAGGATGTACAAACGTCCTACTCTCGCTTGTTCGAGCGCGGTACGCAGGATAGCTTCGTCGATACCTTTGATTTTTATATCCATTTGTATCGCGGTAATGCCTTCGGACGTTCCGGCGACTTTGAAGTCCATATCTCCGAGGAAATCTTCGAGTCCCTGTATATCCGAGAGCACCGCTACTTTATTGCTTGATTCGTCTTTTATAAGTCCCATTGCGATGCCGGCGACGGGAGCCTTGATGGGAACGCCTGCGTCCATAAGCGCGAGTGTGGAGCCGCATACGCTGGCCTGCGAAGTCGATCCGTTGGAACTTAGTATTTTGCTGACGGTACGTATTGCGTACGGGAATTCTTCCTCGTCGGGTATTACCGGCTCTAACGCGCGCTCGGCAAGAGCGCCGTGCCCTATCTCGCGTCTGCCTGGACTGCGAAGCGGGCGCGCTTCGCCCGAGCAGTACGGCGGGAAGTTGTAATGGTGCATGTAACGTTTGAAAGTTTCTTCGTCGAGGTTATCGAGCTTTTGAACTTCGGCTATGGTGCCCAAAGTACATGTGGTCATTGCCTGGCTTTGTCCGCGGGTAAACACAGCCGAGCCGTGTACGCGAGGAAGCACGCCGGTTTCGCACCAGATGTCGCGTATATCGGTGAGCTTTCTTCCGTCTGGACGGATGCCTTTTTTTAGTATTTTCGCACGGACTTTTTCTTTTGTGAAATAGTAAAGAGCGTCTTTTATTTCCCGCTCTTTTTCAGGATACTTTTCGGCAAAGTGTTCAAGCGTTACTTTGTCTACTTCGTCCTGCTTTTCCTGGCGCGCCTGGCGGTTGGTTTCTTCAAGCGCCTTGTCGAGCAACTTGTCCGCAAATTTGCGTACGTCGGCGTCGATATCTTCGGGCACCTTGTACAGATCCATTTCGCGTTTGGGTTTTCCTACCGCGGCTACGATTTCGTTTATGAACTTGACTTGCTTTTTGATCTCGTCGTGCGCAAACAAAATACCTTTGAGCATTACGTCCTCGCTGACCATGTGCGCTCCCGCTTCCACCATCATTATGGCGTCCGCAGTACCGGAAACATATACATGCATCTGACTCATTGCACGTTGTACGTTATCGGGATTTATGACGTATTTTCCGTTTACATATCCTACTACGACCGAGCCGGTGGGACCTGCGAACGGTATGTCCGAAATAGACAATGCAATGCTGGATCCCAGCATGCCGAATACTTCGGGCGGTATATTGGTGTCTACGCTGAGCGCGGTTGCAACAACGTTTACGTCGTTGAAAATTCCCTTGGGGAAAAGCGGACGTATGGGGCGGTCTATCAAGCGACTGGTGAGTATGGCTTTATCGCTTGCTCTGCCTTCGCGCTTTTTGAAACCGCCGGGTATCTTGCCGACAGCGTACATTTTTTCTTCGAAGTCAACTCCGAGCGGAAAGAAATCCATACCGGGGCGCGGAGTTTCCGCCATAGTCACGTTGGTCATGACGACCGTGTCGCCGCAACGTATTATACACGAACCGTTACTCAGTTCACAGTACTTGCCTATTTCTACGGTGACTTCTCTGCCGCCGATCTCGGTTTTGAAAATGTTTGCTTCTTTACTCATGATTTTTTACCTGTTTACTCCTTTTCTCCTATGCTGCGCAAAAATGCCGTTTGCGCTGTCAAACTAAAAAGCGAGAGCCAACCTTAGGTCGACTCTTGCCCGTAAGTTTTTACTTTCTGAGTTCCAGTTTGGCAAGAAGCGCTCTGTATCTCTCGATATCAAGTTTTTTGAGATAGTTTAAAAGACTTCTTCTGGAACCTACCATTTGCAACAATCCGCGACGGGAATGATGGTCGTTGTGGTGTATTTTGAGATGTTCGGTCAAATGGTTGATACGGTACGTAAGCAATGCAACCTGTACTTCCGGACTGCCTGTGTCTCCCTCGTGCGTCGCAAATTCGGCGATTATCTTCGCCTTGGTCTCCTTATTCATGTTTTACCTCCGATAAATATTATTCGCCTTAAAACTGAGTGTCGGTGCGTGGAGAGCGCACAACTCCGAGTATCAAGGTACTTGATTAGTATACCATATCATAAAACCGTTGTAAACCGATTTTCATGTATTTGTCAGATAAAACGCTTCTTTTTTCTTCATTCTGTCATAAAACTGGTCGAGATACAGCAGGACGTCTTTGGGATTAGCCAACCGTTGTATCTTTCCGTCCTCGGCTATGATTTTGCTTATTGCTCCCGCGCCGCAGGCGTATACGGGAATCGTTTCTTCCATTACGCTAATGTTGTTTACGCACATAAAGCCGCTTTTGCACCAACCGATATTTTCGAGATTGGCGGTCATTTGTTTTTGGCGGTATAAATAGTAAGGAACATATCCGCTTTTTTTAAGAGTACGAACCGAATAGTCTACCATTTCTTGTGCGTACGAATTTTTGCTTATTTCGTTTTGCGAATCGGACGAGCCCCTCTTAACGCACAAAGTATGCACCGTGACGTTTTCCGGCGCGAGAGCGACGATGTTGTCCAACGTATAGATAAAATCGTCGGGACTTTCGCCTGTAAGTCCCGCTATGAGATCGACGTTTTTTACGAATCCGAATTTCGCCGCTTTTTGATACGCGCGGAAAAATTGTTCGGACGTATGCGCTCGCCCTATCCTTTTCAGAGTGGCGTCGTGAAGGGTTTGAGGATTTATGCTTATCCTGTTCACGCCGCATTCGTTCAGTACGCTCAATTTTTCATTATCGATAGTGTCGGGTCTTCCCGCCTCGCAAGTGTACTCCACATCGCCGGAATATGCCGCCGCCGAAACTTTACGCAATAGTTCGGGCGACAGGACCGTAGGAGTGCCGCCGCCTACGTATACCGAAAATATGCGTTTACCTTGTTTTTCGATAAGTTCTTTTGTGTACGATATCTCTTTTATAAGCGCGTCGATATATGGAAGCAAGAGCCAATTCTTTTTTTCGACGCCCTCGGAAACAAAAGAACAGTATGCGCAACGTGTCGGACAAAAAGGGATATGGACGTATAAATTGACGAGATCGCTTATTTGAGGCGAAATAAGCGCGGTGCGGTCGGCTATGATACTGTTTTGCACGCGCAATATCTCGGCTGTAAGTTCGGCTTTGGACTTTGACACGTAATATTCGGTTTGCAATTCAGACGCTATGTCTTTATACTTTACGCCGCTGTTTTGCAGTCTTACAGCCAGTCTCGTAGGTCTTATCCCGGTAAGACTACCCCAAGGCAGACGTTTTCCGAAATAGTCGGAAAAAGCTCTGTACAATGAGGTTTTATTTACATAAAGGTCGTAGCGCGCGTATTCCGTCTTGACTGTCGATAAGCACAAAGGATATTCGTATTTGTAAAGTTTATCCGATACGGAAACGTAAACGCTGATATTGCCGCTTTGCACGTATGTGTGGTTTATCTTTATATCGGCGTCGTTGCCGTCGATAAAACATCGAATAAGCTCTATCAGGTCGTTTCGTATGTCTCCGCGGTTTGTAATAAGATCATACATACGGGTTGTTATTCTTCTCGAAAAATAATGTGGTAGTCATTCCGTGCCCCGGGAATACTTTATAGTCGGCGGATAAAGATATCAGTTTGTTGAGAGACCCGCGCATTTTCGCGGCGTTTCCCGACGGCATGTCGGTACGACCGCATGCCATATAAAACAGAGTATCGCCGCTGAAAATAACGTCGTCGACTATGTAACAGACGCTGCCGTCGGTGTGCCCGGGAGTTGAAACGACGGATATCTTCTCGCCATTCAATTCAAGCGTTTCTCCTCCGCTCAACAGGACGTCGGGAACGAATCTATCGAGTTTTTCTCCGAACAGCGACACAAGATTCCCGTCCCCGTTCAAAAGTTTCAAGTCGTCGCGGTGCATGTATACTTTTGCGCCTTCGCGTTGAAAGGCCGCAACCGCGCCGATATGGTCGTAATGGGCGTGGGTAAGCAGTACGTAACCGCACGGTTTACCGTCCGCGGCGGCGCTTATCTTGTCGTGATCCGCGCCAGGATCGATAATGATAACTTCGTTTCCGCAATCTAAAATGTAGGCGTTTTCGCCTATGTCACCTACGGTTACGACTTTGATCTTCATTACAACGAAGTACTCCTGAATACTTTGACGACTTGAGGTATGCTTTCGATTTTTTTGATGAGCGCGTCTATTTGCTCTATTTTGGTTACGCGTACTCCGAAGTTTACGATAGCTGTCTGATTTTTATCGACTCGCGCGTTAAGGCTGTGTATAGCCAACTTCAACTCGGAGATGAGCGTCGTTATCTGCGCCAACAGCCCGCTACTGTTTTTGGCTTCGACTTGCATGGCTACAACAAACGGAGCGTGTTGATTTCCGGCCCAATGGGCTTCTATCAAACGGTAAGGTTCGGCATTGCGCATGTTGGGGCAGCTTTTTCGGTGTACGGCCACGCCTCTGCCGCGGGATATATATCCTATAATTTCGTCGCCCGGGACAGGAGTGCAACATCTTGCGATGCGCACCAAAAGGTCGCTGTGCCCTTTGATGACGATACCGTGGGATGAATTGTCGTCTATTACGGAGGCCGTTTTTTCCGGTTGTTTAGCCGATTCGGCTTCTTTGCGGTAAAAGTCGATTAGTTTCAGCAATATCTGGTTTACCGTAAAGCCGCCGTACCCTATCGCCGCATACATATCGTCCATGGAAGATATCGAATATCTCTGCATAATGATATCCAGCCATTTCGGAACGAGAAGTTGCGAAAGCGTATAACCGCGGCGCTTTGCTTCTTCTTCCAGCATTTCTTTGCCGCGTTTTATGTTATCGTCTTTTTGCTCTTTTTTGAAAAATGCGCGTATTTTGGTTTTGGCTTGGGTGGTTTTTGCAAAACGCAACCAGTCACGACTGGGGCCCTTCGCGGTGTTGGATGTGATAATTTCCACGTAGTCGCCGGTAGTCAGTTTGGTCTCGAGCGGGACTATCTTGCTGTTTATCTTCGCTCCTATACATTTGTTGCCCACTGCGCTGTGCACGCTGTACGCAAAATCCACCGGCGTGGACCCTTCGGGCAAAACGACCACGTCGCCTTTGGGAGTGAATATAAATACCTGTCCGCTGTAAAGATCCAGTTTTAACGATTCGTAAAACTCCTGGGGGCTTGCCGCGTCGCCCTGTACGTCCATCACGCCGCGAAGCCATTCCAATTTTTCGTCCAGATCGTTTGCGCCAGAACGGTTTTCCTTATACTTCCAGTGAGCGGCTATACCGTATTCCGCTATTTTGTGCATTTCGAAAGTGCGTATCTGTATCTCGAAAGGCATTCCGTAGCTGGTCATGACCGTAGTGTGGAGCGACTGGTAATTATTCGGCTTTGGAACGGCAATATAATCTTTGAAACGTCCGGGGATCGGTTTCCAGATCGTATGTATCATTCCGAGCACTTCGTAACAATCGCGCACGTTTTCCACTATCACGCGCACGGCAGTCAAATCGTATATCTGCTCGAAAGTGCGGCTATGATTTATCATTTTTTTGTATATGCTGTAAAAATGCTTGGGTCTGCCGCTTACTTCTCCGTTTATTTTCAATTCGTTCAGCAGATTTGTAAGGCGCTCGCATATATGGTTGACGAGCTCTTTGCGTTCGGCGCGTTTTAACGATATTTCATTGACAAGCGATTCGTATACCACCGGATGCAGTACTTTAAGACAGAGATCTTCAAGTTCGCACTTGAAATAGCTCAGTCCCAGTCTTGAAGCGAGCGGCGCGTATATTTCCAGAGTTTCTTTAGCCATTGCAATCTGCCGTTCTTCGGAAATACTCGATATAGTGCGCATATTGTGCAGTCGGTCGGCGAGTTTTATTAAAATAACGCGTATATCTTTCGCCATGGCGAAAAACATGCGTCGGAAATTTTCGGCTTGTTCTTCCTCTTTGGATTTGAAAGTTATTTTGTCAAGTTTAGTTACGCCGAGCACAAGCTCGCATATTTCGTTGCCGAATTTTGAACGTATCTCGCCGTCGGTCGCGGGAGTGTCTTCGATACAGTCGTGCAACAAAGCCGCCGCGACGGTTTGATGGTCCAGTCCCAGATCGAGCAGGATGTTCGCCACCGCTATCGGGTGCGTAATATAAGGTTCTCCGGAATCGCGCGTTTGCCCGTTGTGCATAAGCGCAGCATAATCGAACACTTTGTCGAGAAGTTCGACCTGATTGCCGGCGAATATTTTTTTGTAACGCTCTTTGAGTCGTTCCATACCTGTTATCCTATTCTACACTTGCTTTACCGCATATAAATTTGTATATTTGCGAGTTGCCAAGTTCTCCGCGGACTTCTTTGTTTACGGAAATCCTGAAGGGCGATCTTGATGTAGTGATAAAACCCAATTCGGAAAAAACCATTATTCCGGCAATAAACTGCGATATGCCTATATTACAGTTTGACGATATCGACTTATAATACGCCAGTATATTGTCCGCCGACAAATTCTGGTTTTTGCGCAGTACGGCAAAACATTCGCCGAATTTTTCACGCGAGCAATCAATTCCGTCGAAAAACTTCTTTTGATCGTCGTTTGCGGGGATATATATCTTAGCTTTTGTCTTTTTTGCGAAATACGACGGCAATGCGTATGCCGGAGGTGTGTCGAGAAAAATTATTTTATCATATCCCGTAAGCATTAAGTTGGGATTTATATCCGGCGATACTATGACGCGCGAGTAATTGTTGATTGTCGTTGGATACAAAAATTCGTGTATAAGTTTATCAGGACCGAGTACCGGTAAAAACTTTTCGTAAGAATCCTTGCTTCCCGCTATTACCAACACGCCGAAAAGACTGTCGCCTATCAGTTTTCCGAGATCGTTTTCATCGTACTTTATAAAATCGTTTCCGTCGCCGATACCGTAGGAAAGAGTTTTTAAATAATTTGCTTTCGCTACTTGATCGTTAACGTAAAGAGACGATGGCGCAACGGCTTTCAAAAAGCCTTTCGCGCTTTCTCTGCCTCCGTAGCAATTGAGTTGCAATTCCAAAATAAGTTCTTTGTCGTCGTCTCCCATAAGGAACTGGTTTTGGTCGTAAAAATTGAATGCGAGCATCTGCAAACCGTGAGGAGTTGTAATATTTGTATGGATGTGGTTGTTTTTGCACGGCGCGACAGTCAACTTTTGTACTGTTGTTTTGAATAATGGCCGCGAATTGCTGTTTCCGGAAGGTTCTATACACTCTAACGCTTTGCATAATTCCAAATCGAGTTCCGACTCGCTTATCTCCATATCGTATTCCTGGCTCATTTCAAACAGAGATGCGGGAAAAGAGTTCAAATATTCGTTGACGCGTTGTTTGAATATAGGGATATTTTTCTCTTGTATGGAAAACCCTGCGGCTTGACTGTGTCCTCCGAATTCCACGAGAACATCCGATACTGAGCTGAGCAGTTCGTAAATATTTATTCCGGTTATGCTTCTTGACGTGCCTTTATAATACTCTCCCGAGTTTACCATGACAAATGCGGGACGGTGGAAATCTCCCGCAAGACGTGCCGCAAGTATGCCGGTTATTCCTTTCTCCCATTCGGGATTGCTTAAAATGACCGAGCGATTATTGACGATATCCTCGAATTTTAAATCCTCGATCGCCTCTCCGTAAAGTTTGTCGCACAATTGTTTGCGCCGCGCGTTGTCGTCGTTGATCTCGTCTATTATAGCCTGCATCTGTTTTGTATCGGTGCCGGTAAGCAGCTCGAAAGAACGGTAAGCGTCGCCCATCCTCCCCGCGGCATTTATCCGCGGCGCGATCTTATAAGCTATATCGCCGCTCATAACGGGATATGTAAGTTTTTGATCGTCGATCAGCAGTTTAAGTCCGAGATTTTTCTGTTCTTCGAGCTTTTTGAGCCCCAGTTGCACTATGAGGCGGTTTTCATCCAACAGCGGCACCAAATCTGCTATGGTTGCTACCGCGGCAAGATCGAAAAACTGCTCGGCCGCGCTTATGCCTCCGAGCGCTTGAACGAGTTTTAACGCGACTCCGGCGCCGCACAAATAAGAGCAGGGATAAGCGCACCCGTTTTGTTTGGGATTCACCACGATGCATTCCGGAATTATATCCGCGGCTTCATGGTGGTCGGTGACTATAACGTCCACGCCCAAGTCCATAGCGTAAGCTACTTCCTCGCTTCCCGAAATTCCGCAATCGCAGGTAAGTATAAGATCGGGACAACATTTTTCGATTATGCCTTCGATGGATTCCACATTAAGACCGTACCCGTCGCCTACGCGATTCGGTATGTGCGCGTATACGTCTAATCCGAGCGAAGACAAATATAACGACAATATCGCCGCCGCGCATATACCGTCGGCGTCGTAATCGCCGTATATGACGACTTTTTGTTTTTCCTGTACGGCTTGGTTCAATCTTTCAACGGCTTCGCGCATGCCCTTCATTTCAAAAGGGTCGTACATATTCCGTATATCCGGATACAAATATTTACCGATCTTTTCTTCGGTATCGACACCGCGCGAAATCAAAAGCTCCGTAAGCCTGGGATGAAGACCGAAAGCATTGCCGAGCTTTTCTATGGCGCTTGCGGAAGGCATATTGACGTTTCGTTTGATAAGATTAAAATTCATGCGTTTTCCTTATAAAAATAAGCCTTCGACAGGAAGGCTTATTTTGAACATTATAACCGAATTCAGGCAACAGCCGCCTTCTTCCCCTCTTTGTTACGTGCTTTTTCGGGGTCGCTTTTGCGTTTGCGGTCTTTCCACATTGCCCATACCGACGGCGAAATGAATATCGACGAGAACGTACCTGCGAGCAAGCCTACTATTATAGGCAAAGCGAACACTCTTATTGCCGAAACGCCTATTATCGCCACCATGGTGATAGTCAGTAAAGTCGTGATCGAAGTATTGACGGAACGCATAAGCGTTTCTTTTATGGACTGGTTTGCCACAAACGTAGCGGTACTGTTTTTATAATACAATGACTTTTTGTTTTCGCGTATGCGGTCGAAAACTATTATAGTATTGTTGATGGAATATCCGAGTATAGTTATGAGCGCGGCAATAAACGTACTGCTTATTTCTATATGGAATATTGCCATAAACGAGAACATTATCAGCAGATCGTGTATAAGCGCAACTATTGCGGACAGCCCGCTGGAAACTTCGAATCTGAATGCGATATACACGAGCATCAAAACGATAGCCAAACTGATAGCCAAAATCGCGTTTGTCAGCAATTCGCCGCTTACCGTAGCACTTATGGAATCGCCCTTTTTGGCTTGTCCGGAATATTTATCGTTTATTGTAAGTACTTCGGCTAGTCCGGAAGCAAACTTTTCGTTTGCCTGCGACACCGAAAAGGTTATGACCTGTTTATTTTCTCCGAATGAGAATCCGGTTGCGCTAATACCGTTTTCTTCTGCGAACTTCTCGATGAGTTTCACTTTTTTATTATAAGTGTCTTCGACAAGAGGAAAATCGCGGTAAGTAACGGTATACGAAGTCGAACTCGTCTCCACTGCTGGAACTATTCGGAAAACCTTTGACAACGCGGCTTCTACGGCGGGGTTTATTTCGTCGTTCATTTTGTTGTCGTCGGCTCCGGGAGCCGCTTTGTATTTTACGTACAACGACGCGGACTCGGCTTTGCCTTGTCTTTGTATGCCTGCGACTTTAAGTCCGTAATTGTTGCCGTCTTCGTCTTTGAGATTTTGTATGATATCTTTGACGTCGTTGCTGTACATGTCGAACGTGTCGTCGTTGAGTTTAGTGGAAAGCTGTATGCTTACGGTATATCCGCCCTGAAAGTCCATTCCGAGGTTGAGCGGCTCGCCGGTAGTCACACCGAAAACTATCATCATGACAATTGCTACCGCTACGACGCATGCCGGAATTATGAACCATATTTTTTTCTTTTCGATTATTTTGAAGTCTTTGTCCAAAAGATTAGATATTTTCATAAACAGCCTCCCCTTCGGACGAATTTGCTTCCGCTTCGGACTTTGCCGTTATTTCCGGCTCGACCGAATTTTCGTTATCGGCATTTTCATAATTTTTGCCGCGTTTCAAGCTGAACCATGCAGGTAAATCCGGCATTATCGCGATAAAGTATTTTACAAGTTTGCGAGTAACCAACATCGAAGTAAACAACGACAGCAAAATACCAACAAGCAACGTTATGGCAAAGCCCTGAATCGAGCCCGTACCGAATATCATGAGAACTATTGCGGCTATGATTGTAGTAACGTTACTGTCGACAATAGCCATAGTCGCTTTTTTGAAACCCGCATGTGAAGATGCAAGTAAAGATTTGCCGTTTTTGTATTCGTCGCGGATACGTTCGAAGATGATTACGTTGGCGTCTACCGCCATACCGATACTTAAAATGATACCGGCGATACCGGGCAAAGTAAGCTGTACCCAAGGCAGTACCGATAAGAAGAAAAGCATGAGGACCGTATACAGCAACAATGCCATAGACGATATTACCCCCAGCATGCGGTAACGCCATATCAAAAACGCCATTACCAACACCAAGCCCACGATACCGGCGATTATTCCGTAAAACAACGCCTGCTCTCCCAATGTGGGTGATACCGTACTGGTTTCAAGCAAAGAAAGTTTTACTTCAAATTGACCGGAAGTTATTTGGTCGGCAAGGGCTTGCGCCGCGTCGAAACTTTCCATTCCGTCTATTATGGCTTGACCGTTTGTTATAACGGCATTTATCGTAGGCTTGGATATAGTATCGTCTTTACCGTCTACGGTAGTGACGATAGACATCGTCTGCCCCTGGTTTTCGCTGGTGACTTTTCTGAAAGCCTCGGTACCCACGCTGTCGAGCGATAAGGATACGACGGGACTGCCGTTATTGTCGTACATAGCGGCCGCTTTGAGCACGTTGCGTCCGGTAAGAACCGTTTCGCCTGTACTGTCAAGTACGAATTTGAGTTCGGCGGGCTTACCTATGATCGTAAAAATATCGCCGGGATTGTCGACGTCGGGCACTTCCACTCTTATGCGTTCGCTGCCTTCGCGCACTACGGTTGCTTCCGAGTATCCTCTCGACATGAGCAACCTTTCCAAACGTGTTCTTGTAGCATTCAAACGTGTGGATGCGTCCGTCGTATCCTCGGTACTGTCCATTTCATATACCGCATAAACGCCGCCTTTCAAATCGAGACCGAGTTTAATTGCGCTTGAAAACGACTTAAACGTTGTAAGTCCGATATTGAACGTGCAAAAGGACAAGACCAGACCTATGATCGTAATAACGCCAATTATAGATAGTTTTATGATTGACGATTTTTTCTTCATTAAGAGCCTCCTGCATGCAATGAATCTATTATATAATAAAAAGGAAATAATAGTCAAATAAATCAGTGCGTTAATTGCAAAAAAAGATAACTGCTAATTTTCGTTTTCCAGACAGTATATTGCAAGCGCGCATTCAAGGCGTTTTCGCATCAACTCGCATGCCGTTTTGTACGGTTTGGCTATGTCGTTGTTAAAGTTGACCGCATTTGCCGCGCAACCGCCGCTGCAATGGTATTTTGCCCAACAATCGCGGCAGATAGGCTTATATGCCAAATTATTTTTACAAAAGTCGGCATAGATACGCTCGTCGATCCGCCCGTCCGATATATTGCCCATTTTGTATGCGGAATTTCCGACAAACTGGTGGCACGGATATATATCGCCCGCGGGAGTTACCGCAACGTATTCCGTTCCCGCGCCGCAACTCGAATAGCGCTTATTGAGACACGGAGCATTTTTCAAATCGACGACAAAGTGGAAAAAACTAAACCATGTGTCGGGATCTTTCCGGCGTTTTAAGTATTCTTCCGCAAGAATTTCGTATTGACGGTACAGCTCCGGAAGATCGGATTCTTTAAGCGCGAGCGGGTGCGATTCGGGCAGTACCACGGGTTCGAGCGACAGTTTGTCGAAACCGTAATCGGCAAGAGCAAGCGCGTCGGAAGCGAAATCCTTGTTGAGCGCCGTAAACGTTCCGCGCACGTAATACTGCCTGTCTCCTCTCTTGCTTCTGAAAGCCAAAGCGTTTTTAAGCACAATGTCGAAAGAGTCCTTTCCGCCCTGCGTCTTACGCACTTGATTATGGACACTTTTGCGTCCGTCTATACTGATTACTACATTGTGCATTTCGCGGTCAAGAAAATCGGATATTTCGTCGTTGAGTCCCAATGCGTTGGTAGTAATGGTGAATCGGAATTTTTTGTCGTATTTTTTTTCGAGTTCTCTGCCGTGCGCTACCGCTTTGTATACTACGTCCATGTTCATAAGCGGTTCGCCGCCGAAGAAGTCCACTTCCAGATTGCGCCTCGACCCGCTTTTTTCCACAAGAAAATCGAGAGCCCGGCATGCCGTCTCTTTGCTCATTGCGGCTTTTTGACCGGAATATCTGCCTTCGTCGGCAAAACAGTACGCGCATGCCAGATTGCAGTTGTGGCATATATTCAAGCACATTGATTTTATCGTGCCGTCGGGTTTTGGCGGTATGTGATCGGGACGCGACGAAAAAAGCG
>CATKCE010000082.1 GCA_949744905.1 uncultured bacterium | reverse complement strand
GGAGTGCGGACGCCCGCAACGACGTCTTCGCCCTGGGCATTTACAAGGAATTCGCCCATAAGTCCCTTTTCGCCGGTAGCGGGATTGCGGGTAAACGCAACGCCCGTACCCGAATCGTTGCCCATGTTGCCGAAAGCCATCATCTGCACGTTTACTGCCGTACCCCAGCTGTACGGGATATCGTGGTCCATACGGTAAATGTTCGCGCGGGGATTGTCCCAGGAACGGAACACGGCTTTTATCGCGCCGAACAACTGCTCTTTGGGATCGGTCGGGAAATCCTTACCGATCTTGGCTTTGTATTCCGCCTTGAACTGCGAAGCCAGCTCGCGGAGATCGTCGGCGGTAAGCTCGACGTCCTGCGTTACGCCCTTCTTCTCTTTCATGTTGTCGATAAGCTGTTCGAAATACTTTTTACCGACTTCCATAACGACGTCGGAATACATTTGTATAAATCTGCGATAGCAGTCCCACGCCCAACGGGGATTTCCTGACTTATTGGCGATGACTTCCACGACTTCCTCGTTGAGTCCGAGGTTAAGTATCGTATCCATCATGCCGGGCATGGACGCGCGCGCGCCGCTGCGTACCGAAACAAGCAACGGATTCTGCTTGTCCCCGAATTTTTTGCCGACGAGTTTCTCGAGCTTGTCGATGTTCTCCATGATTTCGGCTTGTATATCTTTATTGATCTGCTTGCCGTCCTCGTAGTACTGGGTGCAGGCCTCGGTTGAAATGGTGAAGCCCTGCGGAACGGGCAAGCCGAGGTTGGTCATTTCGGCAAGGTTGGCTCCTTTGCCGCCCAACAGTTCGCGCATTTTCCCGTTGCCCTCTTTGAACATATAAACGTACTTTTTGGACATATTTTTTGTATACTCCTTGTAATAGATTTTTTCCGAAACCAATTATATCATAATCGCCGACGCAAAAGCAACTGTTTTGCCGTGTTTTGGCAAAATTCGGCTGCTATTCAAGCTCTTTTACCATTTGCGTATACGGCAGTTCTTCGTATCCGCAAGAGACGTAAAGCCGCTTTGCGTTTACATTCGACGGCTCGACTTCAAGACGCAGTCTCACGGCGCGACCGCGGTAACGGTTTTCGATAAACCGCAGTAATGCTCCGCCGATCCCCCTGCCGCGGTACGCTTCGTCAACGTACAGGTCCTCTATCGTAACGTTTATCCCGCCGTACTCGGTGGAATAACCTTTGGACACCATAGTGTATCCCGCGACAATCCCGTCGCACTCGCAGACATATCCGTCGATATAAGGTGAATCGCTTATACAGTCGTCTATATCTCTTTTTAAGACCTCGCGCGACGCCTTGTGCAATATCGCCGGAGACGCATAGAACTTTGTCATCATTTCCAGTAAACGCGGCTTATCGCCGCTTGACATCGAACGTATCTCCATTTTTACACCTCTCCGAAAAAAGCCAAGCTGTTGAGTTTACCGAACTGCGAGCAAAAACGCGCCCCGAAACTTTTTATAAGCGCCGAGACGTGTTCCCGCGGGTACGGCAAAGAGGAAACGTCGCCCGCGGCGGCGTCGAGAACGCCTCTGCATACCGCACCCTTTTCCCCCTGAGGCAACGCGGCGCCGAATCCGCCCGAGACAAAAGCCGCAAGCAAAATACGCAAAACCGTAAGATCTCCGCGCCCGCCGCCAGAAAGTTCGCCAAGCGCCGCCATGGTCTCGGCGTACATGCGCTTGTTTTCTCCCAATGGGCATTTGCCAGCCGCCTCGCACACGACGCAGGCCGCCGCGTAAGCCGACGGATCGGATGATAAAGAAAGAAACGACAGTTCGGTAAACGCCGCGCCGCCGAGTATGTAATAGCCCGCCTTAGACGGGCACAAATGATAATCGCAGACGGAAAACAACTGCGCGGCGAATTTAAGTTTGTACTTTGGTTTGCACGCGCCGCGCGCAAGCACGTCGTACACGCATCCGTCGTCGCAAAATAACGAAAGCATTCTGTCGTTTTCACGCCACGGGCGCGTCCCTATGCAAATGCCGCCGAGCTGCTTATCGTCCATATATTCTCCGTATTTTCAATCGAGCGGAGTTCTTTTGTCGCCCCTCTCGATATCTCTGTACAAAAGGTAAAAACCGGGCATACCGGTTTGAGTAAACATCTGCCACGCGATGCCGGATATCGGCGACACCACGCCGAATCCCGCCACCTTGTCTTTTTCTTCGTCCATTCGATACCTCCCGGATATAGCATACCCGAAGGCGTCGAAATCGATTCCGCGTTTCAGAGATTTTTCTTTCCGTCGTATCCTATATCGCGCAGTACGTTCTGTTTGTTGCGCCAGTCGGAACGGACTTTTACAAACAATTTCAAGTACACTCTGCTACCCAGCAGCTTTTCTATATCCGTGCGGGCGCGCTCGCCGATAGTCTTTAATTTGCCGCCCTTTTCGCCTATGATTATGGCTTTGTGGCTTTCTTTTTCGCAGATGATATCCACGTCGATATTCGCGAGACCGCCGTCGTACACCATGGTTTGTATATAAACGCCTATACCGTGCGGTATCTCGTCCCGCAAAAACAACAACGCCTTTTCGCGTATTATCTCGCATATCATGTAGCGTTCGCTTTTATCGGTGATCTCGTCGGGATCGAAGTAACAGTCGCCCTCGACAAGTTCGCCTTTAAGATAGCTTTTCAAAAGTTCTATATTGTCGCCCTTGTAGCACGACGTAGGTATTATTTCTTTTATGGCTCCGCGGTCGCCGTCGGTCCGCGTGAGATACGCAAGTTTGGAAAGCATCGGATATATCTTTTCGTAAGATACTAAGTCGGTCTTGTTTATTACAACGTATACCGACTTTTGCGTGCGAAGATGTTTTTCTATAAAAGACAGTTCGGCGTCGGTAAGCTTTTTGGACGCATCCAGCACTATTACGGTAGCGTCCACTCCGTCTGTCGCCGTATTGACGCACTTATCCATATAAGCGTCGAGTTTTGACTGCGGCTTGTGTACTCCGGGAGTGTCGACAAACACCATTTGCGAATCTTCGTCGGTAAGAATACCGAGTATCTTGTCGCGCGTAGTCTGCGCCTTGGGAGTAACTATGGATACTTTTTCGCCCACAAGAGCGTTCATAAGGCTGGATTTGCCCACGTTGGGTCTACCGAGTATGGCTATAAAACCGCTTAACATTTTTATTCACCTCTGACAAGTCCCGCTCGGGAAAGCACCGCCTCTTCGACTTCGCGCATGGCGGCTTTGTCGTTTTCTTCCATATGGTCGTACCCCAGCAAATGGAGCAACCCGTGTAAAAACAGATATCCTCTTTCGCGCTCTTCGCTGTGTCCGTATTCTTCCGCCTGACCGCGCGCTATAATGTCGCATACCGCGACGCTTCCCAATACGACGTTGCCGCTTTGCGGATCGATATCGAGCGGATAATTTTCCGCCGTGAAAGGACGGTAACTTCCGTATGAGCACGCAAGCGCGGGAAAACTCAATACGTCCGTCGCTTTATCCACTCCGCGCGTTCGGAAGTTAAGTTCGCGTATTTCTTCGGGCGTACAGGAAATAAATTCGACTTCCGCTTTGCCTTTAAGGCACAGATACCCGCTTACCGCCTCCGCAAGTTTACCGGCAAGCGCGTCGCCGCCGACTACGCTTATCACGCTCATTTGCCCGAGCCTCCGTCGGGATATTTCAACCGTTTGTGGAACTGCCCGCCGTAAGCCGCTATTATCGTGGTACGTATGATATCCAGATCGCGCATGGTTATGTCGCAGTCGTCGAACTGCCCGGCGTTTATACGGTCGGATATCAACTGGCGCAACAATTTATCGACGCGCTGTGCGTCAGGGTTGTCCATCGCGCGTATAGCCGCCTCTCCGCTGTCGCACAGCATTATAATAGCCGCTATCTTTGATACGGGAGTGTGTCCGTGGTAACTGTATTCAGATATGTCCACTTCGCCGTCGGTGAGTTGTTTGGCTTTGTTGTAAAACACGTATATAGGCAAAGTACCGTGGTGCTCGACAGTGATATCCGATATCTCCGGAGGAATGCGGTACTCGTCGCACAACTTTTTACCCTCGGTGGAGTGGTTTCGAATAATCTCGGCGCTCACCTCCGGCAATAAACCGTCGTGCGGATTTCCGTCGGGCTGGTTTTCCTTAAAGTGCAACGGATTTATAAGTTTGCCAACGTCGTGGTAATATGCGCACGCCCTCGCAAGATACGGGTCTTCTCCGATAGCGCTCGCGCACACTTCCGCGAAATTCGCCACCGCAAGGCTGTGTATAAACGTGCCGGGAGCTTCCTCTTTAAGACGCTTTATAAGCGGCGCGTTATGGTCGGTAAGTTCCACAAGGCGCGTGTCGGTCACAAGGTTGAATACCGCTTCGAATACGGGTTGCAACACCACCGCCAATACGACTTGTCCAAGAGTACCGGCCGCCAAAAAGCCCATGTCCGCGGGAGTAAGTATCTGTTCGCCGAACGCCGCGACAACCGCAAAAACCGCAAGCACCGACGCAAGCGCTACGACAAGACCTTTTAACAAAAAATGTAATCTTCTGGTCTCGGAACTCAGCCAGTACGACACTACCGTTCCGGCGGTAAGCCCCTGCGCGAACTTTGACACCAATATATAATAATTGCCTATCGCGGCAAGATGATTCTGCGTAAGGAGAATAAACAGTATGAGTATGTTTGTAAAAATGTTGGCGCAAAACGCGTCTCTGCCGCGGGCCAGAGTGGCTACTATAAACGCCGCAAGCATTGCCGGCATAAGAAAAGAATTTATGCTCTCCAAATAAACGTTTCCGACAACCGTGAGAGCTATCGCCGTATAAATAGCCGCGACCACGCGCAGATTTCCTATAAGTTCGCTGCGCGAAAACGCCAGATATATGAAATGCCCCAAAAGGATCACGACGATTATCGCGGCAAACAGAATATACGACAGCACCGAAAAATCACTGCCGATATTCTCCATCAGCGTAAATTTGAGCACCGCCGCCGCAATGATGACCACTGACGCCGTTGCGTAAACGCATAACGCCCGTAATACGTTGCCGCTGTTACACTTCCTTTTCTTTATGTTTTCCATCGACGGATCGTTCTCCTTTGTCCGCTTTTTCGTATGCTTGTACTATTTTCTGCACAAGTTCGTGCCTTACAACATCGGTCTCGCGCAACCGCACAACCGCGATACGCTCTATCCCCTCCAACGTATCGGCGGCGTCAAGCAAGCCGCTTTTCCGTCCCGGCGGCAAGTCTATCTGCGTCGCGTCGCCTTCCACCACCATTTTGCTTCCCTCTCCGAGACGGGTCAAAAACATTTTCATCTGTTCGACCGTAGTGTTTTGCGCCTCGTCGAGTATTATGAAAGCCGATTTGAGCGTTCTGCCGCGCATGTAAGCAAGCGGCGCGATCTCCAATACGCCGCGCTCTATAAGCCGCAGGTAACTCTCGCCCATAAGTTCTTCCAGCGCGTCATACAAAGGACGCAGATACGGATCCACCTTCATTTGCAGATCGCCGGGAAGATAACCGAGCTTTTCTCCGGCTTCTATCGCCGGACGCGTAAGGATTATTTTTTGAACTTCGCCGGCGCGCAAAGCGTTTACCGCGCGCGCCACAGCCAAAAACGTCTTGCCGCTGCCGGCGGGACCTATACCTATAACCACAGTATTGCTTTTTATGGCGTTAAGATACTCGAGCTGTCCGGGCGACTTTACCCGGAGTTTTTTGCCGCGACTCGTCACCGCCGCGACCGCCCCGTACAACTCGTCGAGATCCACGGCTTGTCCGCTTTCTATAAGTCGGTAAGTATGCGCCACCGTTTGGCGGTCGAGTTCTTCTCCCCGCATCGCCATTTCGCCAAGAGTACGTATTAAGCGTATAGCCGTGTCCGCGCCCTGTTCTTCGCCGCGGACCTCTATAAATCCGTCGCCTTGGGATATTCGTACGCCGCACTCTTTTTCTATAAAGCGCGCGTTACCGTCCAGTTCGCCGAACAACCCTTTTACGTCGGCATTGAATTCTATTTTTCTGATTACCGTACCCGTACGTTTTTCCTCGTTGAGTTTGTTGTTGTTTTATACCTTTCCTATGGCTATCTCAGCCTGTATAAAGACGTTTACCCTGTACAATCCGCCGCCCAACTCGTTTACGGTACGGCTGACCTCGAAGCCGGAGGTAACGTTTGCGTTTATGAATGACGAAACCACTTCGTCTTCCGTCTTAGCCGCAAGTTCGTCTATACCCGCCGACATCTTTCGCATTTCGGTGCGGGTAACGCGCGCGTGCTTGACCGTCACCGGCAAAAAAACGCTCAATTTTTCACTGCTTTCGGATATCTCGTATCCCGCGCCATTGGGGAGCTTTTTTCCTATCGTAAGCCCGAATATGCATAAGCGCGTCCTTTTATACGAGCCAATCGGCACGCGTTCGTACCACTCGGTGGCGACAGTACGACTTTCGGTAAACGCCACTTTGCCGTACACGGTTCCGCTTGCTTTACCTGGTACGCGGTTGCCCTCCTCGTCAAGTCTGTACGCGCCTATGAGCGGGGCGCCGGCAAAAACGTTTTGACCGGGTCTTACAAGCGCGGTGCCGTCGCGCGTCACGATGCGCGTCACGGTAGCGTCGTAACCCGACGTGATGTCGCTTTCGGAAAACACGAGCGGTGGCGCTATATCTTCGCTCTCGAACACCTCCACGCATACGGTAGTGCCGCGCAGTTCAGCCGACGCGAGTTTTATTCCGTCGGTAGCCCTAAGCGCCGCCGATATCTTTTCTCCGTCGAAATTTTTCAGATTTTTGCCTACGGATATATTGTGCTCGGCAAGCACATTTTCTATCACTTTGTCCGGTACAGTCTGGTTGCCCGATATTTTTATGCGCCACACGTAATTGCGCGACAACGCAATAAGCGTTATACATACGGCAAGCGCGACGATAAATCCGAGACGGGCAAGCATGCTTTTACCGATACGCGAGTATGAGGACGATGCGTCCGCACTATAAGTATAGCACATATCGTCCAAAATTGCAAAAGTTTTGCGCAGGTCTTTTTTCGCTACCGAAAATCCGAAAACGCGTTGCGAGCGGCGGTAAAATCCGTATACGCGCACCTCCGCGCCCATAAGTTCGGACAAAAGCCGGGCGTGGTTAACCCCCTCCGCCGATATAGCCACGGTATCGGGTCTCACGGTTTTTTCTCCTCGACTTTCGTCTTTTTATCGACCGCCGCCGAAGTGTACACCGCCTCTATCGACCCGCGTACGAGAGCCGCCGCTCCGCTAAGGTCTGATACGGTGAGACCTTCTCCGCCGACATACAGCACGCCCTTGTTCACGAGAAAAGCTATTTCGCTTTCGTCAAGGCGCAAAACTTTTTTTATTCCCTCGACGTAAACCGCCTCGCCGTTGTATACCACGTAACTGTATCCGAGGGCAAGACGCGCTTCGTCGAATCCGAGTACCGATGCGATTTCTCCGAAAAAACTCATACAGTAATATATGCTGCGGTACCCTTGCTATATTCGCGTACGACTATTCGCCGTCTTCGTATACGCCCATTACTTTTATACTGTCGCCCGCCACGTGCACCACGCGCACCGTCGAGCCCTTGCTTATAAAACCGTCGCCCGATACGAAAAAGTTCACGTCGTCGATAGTCATGTGCCCGTTACCGTCGATATCGGTAGTGGCCACCCCTTCGCGACCGAGAAGATATCCGTAACCGTCGTCGTCTTCCTGCATGGAGCGCTTCAATTTGAGCGCGAGCGAATGCGACAACCACGGGCGTTTTTGCGTTACAAGCATAATAAGGTGCGCCGCGATCAATACCGCCGCACATCCGAATACCATATAAAACAACATTAAAAGGGTCCCGCCGGACAACATGCGCACGATTATCCCCAAAGCTATCAGAACGCTTCCGCAATATGTCGGAAAACGGTACGACGGTTGGAAAAATTCCACAACTATCAACATTAGCCCGAGTACCAGCAACATAAAAGTTACTATGCTCATGTCGCCGAAAAGCCCCGAAAGGTCGTCGTAAAGTCGCGAGCATATCATGATCCGTATCCCCTCCCGGCAAATTCGTTACCCGCATACAGACAGGCTATATTGGCGTCTATATATTCCGGTTTGTCCTTAAAGACCTCGCGTACCGCTTCTTCGGCGCGCCAGAGAGGCAGTCCGGTATACGGCAGCACCGCGCCGAGCATCACTATGTTCTTACCTTTACGGTTTCCCGCGCACAGTTCGTCGGCAGGCACGGCTATCATTTTGTACGCGCCGTTATCCCCGTCCCGCATGCACGCGTCTATGAATACCGCGCCGCCGTCCGCCACGTCCGGCAAAAAGCGGGCAAGGCTGGGACGGTTGAAGGCTATAAGAATATCAGGACGGCTTATTACCGGCGAAGCCACTTCCGAGTCGGAAATCACAACGCTGCAATTGGCTGTACCGCCGCGCATTTCAGGTCCGTACGACGGCAAAAACGAAGTGTTAAGCCCCTCTTTCATAGCGGCGTAAGACAGCATTAATCCAAGGCTCAGCACGCCTTGCCCGCCGAAGCCGCTCACTATTATGCTTTTCATTCCCGTCCCTCCCCCGGCAAACCTATATCCTTGTATACGCCCAAAGGATACGCCGCGGTCCCGTGGTCGCGCACCCAGCAAAGCGCTTGTTGCGGCGTCATACCGAAATTAGTGGGGCACGTCGACAGTATCTCTATAAGCGAAAAACCGCGTTCCGCTTTTTGCATCGCGAATCCGCGCACAAGCGCGGCGCGCGCGGTCTTTACCGCTTTTACGTCGTGCACCGAAACGCGCGCTATATACGCGGGTCCCGTAAGCGCGGACAGCATCTCGCACACTTTTATAGGATTGCCGTGTTCTTTTGCGCTCCGCCCGCTTTGGGAAGTAGTGGTCTTTTGTCCCTCCAAAGTCGTAGGAGCCATCTGCCCTCCCGTCATGCCGTATATGCCGTTATTGATAAACACCACCGTCATGTTTTCGCCGCGGGCTGCGGCGTGCACTATTTCCGCCATACCTATGCTGGCAAGATCTCCGTCTCCTTGGTACACGAACACCGTGCTGTCAGGTCTCGCCCGTTTTATTCCTGTAGCTACGGCGGGAGCTCTGCCGTGAGCGGCCTGAAACATGTCGCACTTAAAGTAATTGTAAGCAAACACCGCGCACCCCACGGGCGCCACTCCTATCACGTTTTCGAACTCGCCGAGTTCGTCCAGCGCCTCGGCAATAAGGCGGTGCACTATTCCGTGCGTACAACCCGGACAATAGTGCATCGGAGCATCCGTAAGTAAAGGAGGTTTACGAAAGACTATTTTATCCATGATTTGTTTATCCTCCCCGACCTTACGTGTTCCGCAACGTCCTCGGGTCTCATTACGTTGCCTCCCGTGCGGGCGTATATTCCGCACTGCGGCCTTTTGCCGCTTTCGTACAGTGCGAGTTTTACGTCCTCTATCATCTGCCCGCAACTGAGTTCTACCGAAATAAATCTTTCCGCCGCGCCGTCGGCAAGGGTTGCTATTTCCCTGTAAGGAAAAGGAAACAGCGTTATCGGACGGAAAAGCCCCGCTTTAACGCCCTCGGCCCGCAGAATATCCACAGCGGCTTTACAGATGCGCGCCACAATACCGTAAGCCACAAGCACCACCTCGGCGTCGTCCGTCATGTAACTTTCGCTCATTACGTCGCTACGCGCCATTTCCTCATATTTGCGCGTCAGTGCCGCATTGTGTTCTTCGAGAGTATCGGGAGCCATGAAAATGGAATTTATCACCCGCTGGACGCCTCCGTTGTTTCCGCACGCCGCCCACTTCTTTTGCGGCAACGCGGATACGTCCGCAGCCGGCGGGATCTCGGCAGGCTCCACCATTTGCCCCAACATTCCGTCTCCGAGTATCATTACGGGATTACGATAATAGTCGGCGCGGAAAAACGCCTTGTACGTAAGATCGGCGGCTTCCTGCACCGATGACGGCGCGTATACCAACATGCGGTAATCGCCGTGTCCGCCGCCTTTGGTAGCCTGAAAATAATCGCTTTGAGCAGGCTGAATCCCGCCCAATCCCGGGCCCGCTCGCATCATGTTTACGATGACGCACGGCACCTCGGCTCCCGCTATATAGCTTATCCCTTCCTGCTTAAGACTTATTCCTGGGCTTGAAGAACTCGTCATGGCGCGCGCACCCGCTCCGGCGGCGCCGTACACCATATTTATAGCCGACACTTCCGACTCCGCCTGTACGAAATGTCCGCCCACTTCGCTCATGCGCCAAGACATATATTCCGGTATCTCGTTTTGCGGAGTTATGGGATACCCGAAAAAGCAACGGCATCCCGCGGCTATCGCCGCTTCGGCAACAGCTTCATTGCCTTTAAACAGACGTTTCATGCCTTTACCTCCCTATGCACTTGTATAACGCAATCGGGACACATCACGGCGCAACAGGCGCAACTTATACATTTGTCCGGAGCGACGCATTCCGTAACACGGTAACCCATGGCATTGGTGCGCTCCGATAGCGACAGTACGCCGCGCGAACACGCCTCGACGCACAAGCCGCAACCTTTGCAAAGATTTTCGCTTATAATAAGTTTTTTCATTACGAACTCTCCGTTTTTCACTTCGCGTTACGCATATACTCGAATATGTACTGCTGAGCGTATCCGGCGTGCGAGCCGTAACGCTCGGAATAAAACCTACACACTTTATCGGGCGTATCCAACTCGTCCGACCTGTTGGCCTTGAATATCCATGTATCGACGGGATAACTGTCGGTCATTTTGTAAGCGAACAGCAATATGCATTCCGCGACTTTGGGTCCGACGCCGCACAAGCCGCACAGCTCCTTTTTAGCGTCGGCATGGCTCATCTTACCTATGCCGTCAAGATATTCCCGCGTTAAGAGCGGAACGGTTCTGTAAAGATATCCGCTGCGGAATCCGCACCCGAGCGCGCGATAATCTTCTTCCGAAAGCGTCATAAGTTTTTCGCGCGTCGGCATGGGCGGACGGGCCCCGCCGCCGAGACGAGCGCAAATGCGCTCTATAATGCCCTGTATCCTCTTTATATTGTTGTTGGCCGAAATTATAAAACTTACAGCCGTCTCGAATTTGTCCTGCCGCAAGATCCTCAATCCGCCGCTCACCGACAGCGCGGGACGCAATTCGTCGAAAGCGGAAAGCGTTTTCACTATTCCGTCGTAATCGGTATCGAAATCGAAATAATCGTAAAAATAGTCGGGATGCGCGGTCTCTATCACCGTCTCGTCTCCGTCGTAATACAGTTTGCACAATTTGTCTCCGCTCGCCATTTCGTACGAGCCGTCGCTTTGCGGGTAATATCTGAACATCTGTCCGCAAGCGAGCGTACGACGGATATCCAGCAGAGACTTGGGACAAACCAGCCCTTTATCCGTAAATTTTACATGAGCGTTTTTTTCTTTCATGATACAACCGTTTCACGCCGCGGCGTCGCCGCAGCGCGACCTTTACTTACGTATTCGACATATATCCGTTACAAATATAACACAAAAGGGTCGCTTTTGCAACCCTTTTAACTTTTGAATACCGAAAGCGCATCCTTACGCGGGATATACGCTGACTTGCTTTTTGTTGTTTTTCGTTTCAAACTTCACGTTTCCGTCGGTAAGAGCGAACAGAGTGTCGTCGCTGCCGATACCGACATTGTTGCCGGGATGGAACGCGGTACCGCGCTGACGCACCAGAATATTTCCGGCGAGTACAAACTGCCCGTCGCTGCGCTTTACTCCCAAACGCTGAGCGGCGCTGTCGCGTCCGTTCTTGGACGAACCCATTCCTTTTTTATGCGCGAAAAGCTGAATATTTATAAACATTTCAGTTAACCTCCAATTCTATAAAGTCCGAATAGCCTTCGTACAGATCGGCTATTCCCATAAGCATCGTTTCGAGTATAACGTCCGCGTCGTGGCGCCGGGTCTGCGACAATGTATCCGGAAGCGACATGTCAAGTATGCCGTTTTTGTCGTCGCGCATAAGCTCAACGCTTATGCCCGCAACTCCCATAAGTCCCAGAACGGCTGTCTGAACTATACTGCTGAGCGCCGCGCAGACTATGTCTTCGCCCTCCGCTCCGTATCCGGTATGTCCGTCGCACCTCACCGAAACGATCTTTCCGTTTCTTTTAACTATCGCAACTTTTGTCACGATTACGCAATCTTAACGATCTTTACGCGGGTATAACCTTGTCTGTGTCCGTTTTTCTTGCGTTCGTTTTTCTTGGGTTTGTATTTGAACACAACCACCTTTTTTGCGCGTACGAACGATACAATCTCGGCGGTAGCAACAGCTTTTACGTCGGCTCCGGCAACCACATTGCCGCCGTCGGACGTCATCAAAACTGGAAACTCCACTTTGTCGCCCACCGCGCCGTCAAGTCTCTCGACGTCTATCACGTCGCCCTCGGACACGCGGTACTGCTTACCTCCGGTCAAAATCACAGCATACATTATATACAGGCACCTCCTCAAAATAGTATCCGTTGCGACAAGGCGGACAGAACGTCTCCGCCGCTTAAAAAAGCCTTCCGCATACGACTCCAAGTATTATGATACCACAATCGTTTGCTAAAAGTCAAGCAAACAAGCGTTTGTTTTTTACTCTTATCGTTTTTGATCGTTTTGCCGCTCTTTGTATCCGCGTATAATCCCGCGGTAAAATTCCGCGCTCTTTTTAGGCTTGCGTTCACGCGTGAAAAGTCCGAATTTCATCGAATAACCGGCGCTCCACTCAAAGTTGTCCATAAGAGACCACACATAATAACCGCGGACGTCGTACCCCTCTTTATCCGCGCGAAGCACGGACTGCAGACCGCCCGACAGATACTTTATTCTTTCGTCGTCGTTTATAACGCCGTTCTCTTCCCGCTCGCACTCAAAGCCTATCCCGTTTTCGGTAACGTATATCGGAACGTTCACACCGTATTCTAAGCACACCGACTTGACGGCGTCGTAAACGGCGTCCGGATAAAATTCTTCGCCGTTATCAAAAAAGACGCTTCCGTTTTGCTGCAACGCCCGCTTTACGTCCTTTCCGGCGGAACTTACGACCACTCGGTTATAACAGTTCAATCCGAAAAAATCAAGCGGCGCGGACATAAGACGCATATCGCCGTCTTGCATGCCTATATCTATGCGTTCTCTTTCCAAATGGCGCGACACACGTCGGTCGTATCGTCCGGAAAATATCGGACGCAGATAACTTCCGTGAGCCAATGCGTTCTGTTCGGCGGCGAGTTCGACGTCGCGGGGATCGTTTGCATCAAGAGGCACTCTGTTCCACACGTCCACGACTATGCCTATTTTAGCGCGGTTGCCCGAATTTCTAAAACGCTCCACGGCTTTGCCGTGCGACAAAAGCAGATTATGATTAGCGATCCTGCCGTAAGACTCCAACCCGAACCCCGGCGCAAACCCTTTGTGAGCATAGCCGACATAAACGGCTATCGGCTCGTTAAAGGTTGAAAACATAGCCGCGCTTTGTATACCGTTAAATACGACGTCAGCATAATCGGCAAACATATCCGCTATATCGCGGTTAAGCCAGCCGCCAAGTCTGTGAAGCGCGTACGGAAGATCCCAGTGGTATAACGTTATATTGGGCGCGATCCCGTTATCGGCAAGCGCGTCGGACAGTCGTTTATAATAGTCGAGTCCCTTTTGATTGACCATACCCTTTCCCTCGGGCATCACACGCGGCCATGACACGGAAAAACGATAAGAATTTACGCCCAACTCTTTTAAGAGCCGCACGTCGTCTTTCCACCTGCGGTAACTGTCGCAAGCCTTGTCGAGCGTGTCCCCGTTTTTTACGTTTCCGGGTATACGGCAAAAAGCGTCCCAAATACTGAGACCGCGTCCGTCGTCGAAAACACCTCCTTCTATCTGCGCGGCGGAAGTCGCCGCGCCCCATAAAAAATCTTTGTTCACCGTCAATTTCTCCACATTTACATTAACGCAAAAGGGAGCGGAGCAATGCGCTCTACTCCCTTAAGCTGTTTCATAACATCTTTATTAACACTGTTTACTTATCGGCAGTCTTGCGGCGGCGTATAAGCATAGCTCCGCCGAGAGCAAGCATTCCGAGCGCAAGAGCGGTAAAGCCGCCGGCGACATTAGAGCCGCAACCTTTCTTCTCGGGCTTATTGCCGGGCTCAACTCCGGGTTCCTGCGTTGCTGTTTTGGTTACCGTTACCGTAACTTCTTTGCTGAACGTACCGCAGGTCACGGTTATTTTAGCCGTGCCCTCTCCTACTGCCGTTACCGTGCCGTCCTGCGCCACGGTCGCTACGGTTTCGTCGGAAGACGCGAACGTAACATTTTCCAAAACCGCTCCGTCGGGCTCAGCCGAAACGACGATTTTTTCACTGCCGCCCGCTTTAAGCGAAAGCGCCGTCTTGTTCACGTTTATGCCGGTAAGCGCGGGCGCGCTTGCCTTTACCGAAACTTTGATCTCGGCAGTCTTGCCGCCGGCGGATACGGTAACGGTAGCATTGCCTTCTTTAAGAGCGGTAAGCACGCCTTCTTCCACCTTCAATACGGTATTATCCGATACATTGTAAGTCACTTCGTCGGTGGCAACCGCGGGCGTAAGCGATACCGCGATATTTTTAACGTCGTCGACGGTAAGTTGATATGTACCGTCGGTTCCGATAGCGGCGTCTTCCAAAGTAGCGGTAATGGATTCGGCGGCAATCTCGTAAACCGTAGACGCAGCGTCGTCGCCTGCGGCGGGAGTATATTTGACGTTGATATCGTAGTCGAGATGCACTCCGGACTCGAATACAAGTCCTTTTTTAAGCACTATGGTTATTGCCTGAGTTCCGTCCCAACCATTGCTTGCGGCAGAGCGTATCGCAAGATTTTGCTTACCGCCCACTGCGGCACCGATATGGCACTGGTAAATACTCGATTTACTTTCGGCACTGCCTTCGCCGGCATACAATTCGGCAAGCGAAGTACCGTTGATATAAACATGGCTCAAAAAGCTCTCGTAAGCCGAAGCCGAAACAATCGTATCGGTCTTTTCCGGAACATAGCCTGCGGGAAGCGTCTTTCTGTAATCCGGCATGCAGTTGTACCACAAATAGTCTTCGCTTACTATGGGCTTATCGAAAGTAAGAGTTATATCGCCGTTTGCACCGCCGTCTATAACGGCGTGATCGGATACCGAAGTTATGTTTACAGCCTCTGTCTCGGTAGTAGCATAGGGTTGTACGGTGGACCAATACTTCAACGCGGGCAAATAGTAATACGTAGCGTCGGAGTCGGTATAGTTTTCGCTTTCGGCAACAAGACCGCTTAAAACGTCAAGTTGCAAAGCGTCGACCCCGTTCCAAATTCCGGAAGCTTTTACAATAGTAACTTTGATATCGGTACTGTATCCGGACAGATAAACGGCTTTTACCGGCTCGTCATCGTCGTTAACAAGACCGGTTATTTCTTCGTTAAGTTGTTTTACCGTTTTTCCGCCGATTTTGATCTTTGTAGAATACGCATCGTTCTTTTCCAACTCTGCAGCTTCGGCCTCGGAGACTACGTTAGTGAATCTTATAGAAAATTCATACGTTACGGGCAAAGACGCAGTTGCGCTGTTTTCTTGTATCGCAACCAACGAATCGGCTTTCATAGGACCGACTTCTTTGACTATCCAGCCGGTACCGGTACAAATGAGAGTTATGGTCTCGTCCAAATATCCGTTGTATATGTGCTGAGAATAAGGAGTATCTCCACCCCACGCTCCGCCTCCGTTACAAAAGTGCAATCCCTTGATGAATGTGATTTCGTCGCCCTTTACGTATGTATGGGACGAATCGTTACCCAAACGAAGGTCCGTAGCATAACGTATCCAACCGGGCAGCGTAGTAGAGCCGTCGGCTCCCTGGTATTTGATATACTCGGCGACTTCTTTACAACTCATCCAGTTGGAATCGTTATAATTCGCGGGAGGATCTATTTTCGCTCCGGTGTCTTTATTATATACGCGAATAAATTCCGTTCCGAAACCGCCGCCGAAAGTTGCCGTCTTTTTCGCGGGGTCCATAAGTTCGAAACGCAATTTGGGCTCGCTCGCTTTTTGTATCTCGGTCTTGTTAACCCAGCCTTCCGCAGTGTTTTCCCACACCGTAGTATCGCCGACGTAACCCACATAAGGCGAAGTCGCTATTGCTTCCGTAGTGATCGGCATATCCTTAGGTATCATAAGCTTATCGCCGACGACAGGCGCTTCTTGCGTCACACATGTAAGTTGCATTACGTTATAGTTTTTAACGTTGAATTTGAATCTCGCGGTATTTTCTATTTTCTTGTTTGCAACTTCGTAATTATAATACATTTTGGAGCCCACTCCGCCTTTAGGCGATCCGTTGACGGTAGTTACTTCGGGCAAATCGAATGTCACGTTTATACGGGTCTTTTGCACCTGTTGCTGCGTGCTCTCATTCGTCTCGGGATCCGTTACGGTTTCGTTCTCGGTGAAATTCTCCGTTTCCACCTTCGTCACCTTTACGTTCCGAGTTATCGTCTGCGCAGGCGGCGTAGTTTCACCGTCCGCCGCAAAGGCGAACGTCGCCGTTGCCGATGCCGTTAATGCAAATAACAGGCACATCAGCAACGAACACAGTTTCTTGCTTTTTTTCATACATTCTCTCTCCTTTGAGTAATTTTATATTTAATACGGATCTTCCGTGTTAAACCGTGATCTGCTTACGCGACGCGTTTACGACGCAGTACCAGCGCAACTCCCGCGCAAAGCGCGAGCATTGCTCCCGCCGCGGCAGCAGTCGCGTCCATAGAACCGCCGCAACCCTTTTTCCCGGGTCTTTCGGTAACTTCGCCGTCGCCCCCTTGATTATCGCCGTCGCCGTCATCGCCTCCCGAGGGCTCCGTCCCGGTCTTATTGAATACGATTTTAACCTGCGCCGAAAACTCGTCTTCTTCAACGTTTACGGTACGTATCACAAATGTAAGCGTGCCCGCACGTTTGGTATTGAGAAATTCTTTTTTAATCACGATAGTGCCTACCGTACTGTCGACACCCGGTGTAAAGGTATAACCCGACGACATTATTCCGCCGCCCGAGAACGAACTGTAAATTCCGTTTTTGATGTCTACCGGAATAACAAGGTCTTCGGTGCCCGCTCCGACCTTCCAATAATATGTGTCTTTTTCAAACACCGGGGGTTCGGTCGTCAAAGCGGAATCGGAAAAACGTACCGAGATCTCCTCGCTGCCGGAGTTGTTGCGGGCATAAAAGTTGTAAACTTCAAAATCGCGTCCGTCGAAAATGCCGTACTGCATGGTGAGTTGTTTGCTTTGAGCGTCGTAAGAATACAGCGATCCGTCTATCTCGGTAAATTCGCCCTCCACATACTCGTACAATTTGATCGCCCCGTTGTCGTTATCGTCGAGTCCCACCGTAACAGGAGCGTTAGAGCCGCTCTTAACGCGTAAAACTTTGTCGTCGGTGCGACGAGGCGCGTTTACGCCTTTTATCACTATGGTGTTGCCCTTAGCGGTGTTGGCGTTATCCTCGAAGAAGTGAAAATACGGATACGCCAAATAGTCGCTGCCCTCGAAATCCGAAAGCTTGGTGGAAAGATTTTCAAACAACAGAGTACCGTTCATGTACATCTTCGTACCGGTCTCGCCGACCTCGAAAGTTACAAGGTCTATATTGCTTCTGCCGGAATACGGTTTTGAAGCCGAATTGGTTTTATACGGCACAAGAGTTTTATTGTTGTCGTGCCCGTCGGTAAAACTGTCGCGATACACGGGTTGCGCCATGCCGGTGCCGGTCTGTATCATTATACCGTCGTTACGCGCGGCTATACCGTCGCCGTACATGCTGTAAGCGCTGTCCGCCGGCAAAGCTACGCCGTCATCACCTTTTTTGTTGCCGTACACGTTGAATTTGAGACGCTCTACGTTATCGAGCACGTTAGGCCTGCCCAATCCGAACGCGTACCAAACGGCGCTTGCATTCGATACGTCGTAGCTGTACTCGATATTTATGGGTTGACGCACATCGTATCCGACCGTGCTGATCAAATGTTCGCGCAAACGAATAAGCGTGCCCGGATACTGCGCCGCACGTTTATCGGCGATCTTGAATTTTACGGTATCGTCGCCGGGATAACTTATTTCGTCCGATCCGAACTGCATAAAGCCGTCGGTGACATATCTGTTGAGTTTTCCGGTGGGATTGCCGCTGCCGGATACATATTTGTCGGTACTCTGAAAAGGATACAGCCTTACTTTGGGAGTATTGGTCTTGGAGTACATCTCAAACGTGACCGTACAATCGGATAGATCGAGATCCATCATATTTTTTCTCGGCATGGCGGTAAGACCGTCCATAGCTATAAACCAATATCCGTCTTCCTTATGGATATCAACGGTATGATAGCTGTCTTCCACGCTCTCGTACATTTCTATCGTTTCATGATAACGTTCTCCGTCGGTGAGGTCGGCATTTTTGGCGCTTGCTTTTATCGACGGATCCACGTAAAACACGTCGAGGTCGTACTTGCGCACAGAAGCGTTGACCTTACTGAACAATGAGTACATTCTAAGTCTTACGCCCTTATTTTGAGGATTAAGCACCTTTATCTCTATGTAATTACTTCCGTCGGTACGCGCTTTTTCGCTTATAGTCGTATCGGTAGCCGCCGCGATGAGAAATCTGAACGATGCTCCCAATTCTCCGGAAAAATCAACGCGCTTATTATAATCCAGCTTCATCGCAGTGCCCGCCGTACCGGTGGCGTTTACATAATTCGCCCGGACATCGAGCGTCACGCCCTCTTGATCGGTCACAAATTGCGCGGCATCTTCCGCAGCGGCGGCGGTAACCGCCGTAAATCCGAATGCGCAACTTACGCATACGGTGAGCGAAAGCACAAACGCGCACAACAGTTTAACACTCTTTTTCATCTCTGTGTGTCCTCCTATTTTTATTTTGCCTGCGATGCTCGGGTCCCCGACGCACCGCCTTTGTACGTATAATTCAGTCTGCCAACCGGAGCGCAGTCTCCGGTGATGTAATACGATTGCATATCGGTAACGTCGGTAACGTTATCGGCGACTTTGAATCTTATCGTGAAATCCCCAGATACGTTTATCGAACTTTTGGATATCTTATACTGCATATATTTTCCTTTAAGCGTAAACGCGGCTTTTGCTTTCACGGTATACGTTACGTCGCCAAAGTCGTTTTCGCCGAATTTCTCGACACTGCATTCCCCGGTGTACGACGACTTGCGGTTGATAACGTATTGATATCCGTACCACGCTTCATCTTTGCTTTGTCCGTCTACCGAAATGAACAAATTCATAAAGTTAGAAGTTTCCGGCGCGGCGACGATATCTTCCTCGCACTCTACTAAAAAATAAATATTGTCGGCATCGTCGGTGACCCTTACCGAAGTTATATCGTTACGCATACTGTTATCCGTAAGCATTTCTCTGCCGGAAAAGTTTTTGAAATTTCTATTGAAATTACCGCCGAAAGCATCGTAAACCGCTTTTACGTCGCTCCACTGCGAGAGTCCGTTTTTGATATCCACAGTCTTGCCCTCAGCGGCGGCAAGCGTACCGCTTTTGCCTTTATACTTGCGCGCATTACGCATGAGTTGCAAATAGAAATTGTCGGCATAACCGCCCTTCATCATCTCTATATCACGGCTGTACTCGCGATTGGTAGTATCGACAAAAAACACTCCGCCGTACCCGCTATTAACCGATTTGAGCGCCACCCACTCGTTCCAACCGGTAACAAACGCGTACTTGACGTCTTTATCTATAGCCACTTGCCATTCTTCTTCAAAGTTGATACCGCTGTCTATCGCATTGTCGCTGTGGTCGGCTCCCGCGGTTTTGCTGAATCCTCTTCCCCACGTGACGTCACCGTATTTTTCGGGACGGCGTATAGCCATAGAAAAAGGGATAACGTTGTGCTGTGCTACCGAAACGTTGACAACCGTTTCGCCGTTTTTGCCGTATACCGTCTGATCGCCCTTGTGACCTTCGTCCGGCGAACCCTCGGTAGTAGTCCAATCCATCCACGGCAATCCGTTTTCGTATTTGGTCTTATTGGGCCACTGGGATTCCCAAACGTCGAAAAATTCAAGACACTCTTTATTAATCTCACGTTTGCGCGCGGGCGACGACAGCGAATACTCCGGGTCGTCGGGCACTACGGACGCGTCGGCGGAAAGCACGTAATCGCACGGTCTTGCGCCCGGCGTTTCGTTGTTGGTACTTGTAGGCTCTGTTATGGCAACTATTTTGGGGCGTTTGCCGTCGGGGCAAAACCACAAATCTTTATAATAGCCTTTTTTGTATATTCCGTCCACTTCCAAAGGATTCGTGCTCACGGTTTGTTTTCGTCCCGCATACAACTCGCGCACAACGCTCGCCGAATTGGAATTTGTATAAAACATAAACTTAGGCACATTCCAGCCTTGGTCGTAATACTCCTGCAAGACCTTTAACATCTCGGTAACCACGCTTATATAATCGGTGCCGTTGGTCACGTCGAAGCAGATAAAATCAATGCCCGCCATGGTAAAAAGTTCCACTTGCTTACGGAGCACCCATGGATCGAGACTATTGTAATATCCGTACAACGGTTCGCCCCAAAAATGGTAAGCTCCGACCGGACTGTTTACAGTGCCGCCCGTATTCCAGAGATCGTTGGGACGCTCGTCTATCAGTTTGCTGATATCGTACTCGCCGCCCATCTCTCTGCCGTGCTGCCCCAGCCAGGCAAAATAGAACAAGCCTACGTATCGGTCCTTATCGGTCTTGTAACCGTCTATGTAGTCGAAACTTCTGTCAAAATCATCCGTAGCGGATAAACGGTTTATCGTATCTTGCTTGGTGCGACGCACTTGTGTCAAAACACCGTTTTCGGTAAACGAATATGTAGGACTGTTTTTATCACCTATATCGATAATCAAATTGTCACCTCCGTTAGGCGGATTATCGTCTCCGCCGGACGGATCTTTTTCGGGTTTGCCGCAACCGCCTAACGCAAGCGCGAAGGTAAGCACCGCAGCGATTAATAATCTGAATTTTTTCATTTTTCCCTCTCCTTATTTTATATATCCGTATGTGTAACTCAATCGGCCGATGGGAGCGCTGTCGCCCTGGATATAAAAGTTCATGGGGTTCGACGCGTCTACGTTGTCGCTTACCTTAAAGTTGAACCCGGGGTCGGACGCGTCAACGCCTATTTCCGAAAGTTTTACCGTAACAGTCATTACTTTACCGTCTTTTTGTATCTGCACGTCCGATACGGCGGCGTACGTTCCGTCTTTGCCGCGCTTGCTCAGTTTTCCGTATTCGCGGTTTATCACGTAAAGATATCCTTGCGAATCATCGGGATTTATCCACACGTTCATGTATCCCGTGTCTCCGTCCCGGTATTCGGTTATAGGCTCCGAGCATTCTATCCGGAAGTAAACGTGCTTTTTGTCGGTTGCTACTTTTACGTTTACTATGTCGTTACGATTGGTAGTATCAGTGTACACGATGCGCGGATCGTACCCCTTATAGTTGCGCTCTATGGCATCGCCGGCAAAGTCGGGATACGACTTAGCGTTATCCCACGCCGATTTAGACGACATGTCTATTATCGGCATACGGTAATGTTGCGCCTCCGAATACTTATATTTGCGCACATTCTCGATAAGCTGCATGTAGTAGTTGTCGCCATACACGCCGCTGTCCGGCTCTATATCGCGGCTGTATTCGGCATTATAGTTATCCACAAAAAACACTTCGCCGCCCTCGTATTTTTTTATCGCTATCCACTCGTTCCAGCCGGTAACGAAAACACTGTGTACGTCGTCTAAGTCTGTTTTGTTGGAATTTGCTTCAAACACGGTTTCCCACTGACCTTGAAAATTACTTCCGGACGTTATACGGTCGGATGAATTGCGCCATTCGGTGTAAGAAAATCCTCTGCCCCAATTCCCGTCCTTCAAACTCATTTTGTGGGATACATGCTGTGCTACCGAAACGCTTCTGACTCCGTTATGATCCGGTTGCGGATAATTCCATTCCATCCAGGGATACGCCGCGTCATCTGTAATTCCGTCCGGCCACTGCGCGGCACGCATTTCGAAAAAGTCCACAAGCTCCACTTGAGCGGGGTCATCGAAATCAAAATGACGTTTGCTTGCCAATATCAACGGTTTGCCGTTGGGTTTGTACCACAATTCGGGATAACGGTGCGGTGCCGACTCGGCATAGTAATTGTCGTATATGCTCTTTGTGGTTTGCACGGTGCCGGAATTTGTCATAAACGCTATCTTCGGCACTGCAAACCCTTGCAAACGGAACTTTTCCAACAACTCCAACAACTTTTGAACTACGTTATCGTAAGTAGGACCGTTTGACGTATCGAACATCAAGAAGTCTATGCCCGCCGCCGTAAACATCTCTATATGCCGCGTAAGCACCCAAGGGTCGGCATTGTTATAGTATCCGTACAACGGCTTGCCCCAAAAGTGATAACTCCATGCGGGGCTCACCTTACTTTGCGGATCGAAAATTTCTTCGGGGCAATTTTCTTCCATTTCGCTTACGTCGTACACACGGTTTCCGTGCGCGCCCAGCCACAAAAAGTAAAACAGTCCCACATCGCGATTTTCGTATGCGGTGTCTCCGGCTCCAATCACTCTGTCAAGCGCGCCGGTGCCCGAAATAGACGCCGCGGCGTATTCGTGATCCGTCAATTGCCTGGTATCGTCTTTTAGCGGAGTTTTGTCGTGACCGCAGGCAAACGAACAGCAAGCCATGACAGCCGCAAACAAAATACATATTGCTCTTTTCGATTTTCCCGTCATTTTATTACCCCTTTAACGCCGACGTCGACACGCCCTCTATAAGCTGCTTTTGAAATATTATAAACAGCAGTGTGGGAAAGAACGACATAAACAATCCGCCCGCCATTTTAAGATTTGCTTTATCCGGCGTAACGTAAGTATATATGGCGTCCTTGAACACGCGGTATGCAAGCGTTTCCGTGCCATCGGTCATATATACCAGCGGGCCGTAAAAGTCGCTCCAATTGGCGTTGAACACCGTTATCATTATGAATATCAGCACCGGCACGCAAAGCGGAAGCGTTATACGGAAATACCGCATGAACGGATTAGCGCCGTCGAGACGCGCCGCCTCTTCCAGCTCGTAAGGAATGGTAGTCATGTACTGGCGTATAAGAAATATGTATATCGCGCCGCCGCCGAACAGGTTGGGTATCGTAAGCGGCAAAACGGTGTCCAGCCAGTTAAAGCCGTTTTTGGAAAACATGACGTACAAAGGTATCTGTACCACCGCGCCGGGCAACATCATCGTTCCAAGCATCACCGCGAACAACACCCTTTTTCCGGCAAACTTGGTCTTGGAAAATCCATAAGCCACAAACGACGCCGATAAAGGTATGGCTATAAGATTGAAAAGCACTATTTTCATTGTCTGCCACAAAGCGTCCAGATACCCGCCGCCCGAGCCGAACAGTTGTCCGAACGCTTCGAAAGTAAACGGACGCGGCCACAGTTCTATCGGTATCAGCTGTACCTGACTGCTTTGCATCAGCGCCCGCAACAGCATGTAAATGTAAGGTATAAGGAATATGGCGGCAAATACCGTCATCACTGTATATATTACCGTAAGCCTCGCTATTTTGCCGACGCGGGAGCCGCGTACTTTGCGGAAATTTCCGTCTATAAGCGTTTTTTGCATTGTTTCGTACGTCATGTCACTCGTCCCCCGTATACACCCACTTGCTTGTTTTGAAGGTAACGAACGTCAATAGCCCTATTACCAAAAACAGCACCCAGGCAATGGCGGAAGCGTAACCGTAAGCCGAATTCGTAAACGCTTCGTGATATATCTTTACCGCGACGAAATACAACGAATCATCGGGGCCGCGTCCGCCGTCTCCGGCAAACACCATTGTGGAGTTTATCTGCAACGCGCCTATCATTCCCGTGATAAGATTGTAAAATATCATGGGTGTGGACATGGGCACGGTTATCCTGAACAATCGCGTCATAACTCCCGCTCCGTCTATCTTGGCGGCTTCGTAAAGTCCCGCGGGAATATTTTTAAGCGCGCTGAGCCACAACACCATACCGCTCCCGAGGCTCCACAAACTCATTATGAGCATTGAAAGCATAGCGGTGTTCTTGTCGGTAAAAAACGGAAACGGATCTCCTCCGAATTTGGTTATAACGTCGTTGAAAAGTCCGTAATTTTTATCGAACAACTGCGACCATATAACGCCGGATACAACCGCCGGAATGACGACCGGCAAATAGAACATCACTCTGTACGCAATAACGCCTTTTATCTTCTGATTGACGGCGACCGCAAGGAGATAACTCAAACACAAATTGAGCGGCACCGATATCAACGCGTATAAAAACGTATTTCCGAAAACTTTAAAAGACTCGGCGCGGTCGGTAGTAAACATCGTGACAAAGTTTTGAAGTCCGATAAAGTCGTTTACGAACAGTCCGTCGTAACGGTAAAACGAATATATTAGCGATTGAATAAGCGGGTACAACGTAAACACGCCGATGCCTATCACAAGCGGCAACACAAATATCCAACCGTGCCAACTGTCTTTTACGACCTTACGGAAAGTCTTTCGTTTTTTTGTAAGTAAATTCTGCAAAATCCTTTCTCCGTCTAAGTAAAGCGGCTATCTTATTTAACTACCGCGGCCTTTTTAAGATCTTTTACCGCCTGGGATATACAATCGTCGTTGGACATCAAAGGGTGCATGCCAGCGCCGTAATCCATTACATTGTTTACGAATTTTTTTACCGCGTTAATGAGTTCGGTCTTTTGCGTTGCCGGATAATGCAAGAAAAACGTTTCGCTGTAATTGCGGTCTTGCTCGTAAGTGGTAGCCGCAAGATTGTACTGGCGGTATCCTTCGCCCCATTTAGCCGTGTTGTAATCTTGCAAATCTACGCGTATAGAAGGCGTGTTCATACCGGCACCCGCCAAAACGTTTTGACCGTCCTCGCTCATAAGATACGCAAGGAACTGCCAAGCAAGGTCGCGCTTTTTTTCGTCGATGCCGGCAAAAATACCGTATCCGGGAACGCCGTAGCCGGTAACTCCCGAATCGCCGTTTATTATAGGGAACGTCACTACGTCGTACTCGCCGCCGTTGTTTGATATGTACCGAGCATATTTGGATATGGCGGAAGAAGAGTGTATAAGCATTGCGCCATTGCCGTTTTCGTAATTGGCTCCGCCGCCGTTATACGGCGCAACTATCTTTTCGGTAACAAGTTCGCGTATCATATCCATGCCGGCGCGCATCTCGGCAGTGTCCAGCGTCCAGTTGCCTTTATTGTCGCAAAAACTCGCGCCCGCGGACTTGAACACCGAAAACAGCACGGGATCCCATCCCAAAGAAGCGTCCACTATATAGCGTCCGTTAGATACGCTCCAACCTTTTTTATCGTAATACGCACGAATGTTTTTGCAGACTTTCAAGAATTCGTCCCACGTCCAGCCGTTTTTTACGGTATCGACAGTAACCGACTTTTCGGGACGGTCGGGATCGTTCAATGCGGGAGTTATATATTTTTTATTGAGATGAACGACTATACGGTCCGATGAGCGCGGTATAAAATACTGGTCACCGTTGTAGCCCTTTTGCCCCAATCTGAGAGCCGAAGGCACAAACTGATCGAGCCACGCGGGATCCTGCGCCTTTTGAGCGTTTATATACGGTTTTAAGTTAAGGAACACGTCCGAAGAAACAAAGCGGAACGCTTCGCTCTCGCTGGAATAGAAAAGGTCAGGCATACTGCCGCCTTTGATGCGCGCCAATACCGCCGACGAGTAATCTTGCCCCGAGATGACCGTCGGCTCGACCTTAACATTGGGAAACAGTTGCTTAAACCCATTACCTGCAGCCTCTATAAGAGTGCGCTCGGCGGGATCGGCGGTAATGCCTACCGTCAGCGTGGCGGTTTGATTGTAATCTTCATCGTTCATATCTATATTAACATCGAAATCATCACCCGGATTGATAAACGGATCGGAATTACCGCAACCGGTGAACAAGCACATTGTCAATATAAGACTAAGTACAATTAAAGAAATCCTTTTCATAATATTTTCTCCTTATTTTTGTATTTCGAGCCGAAGGCGCGGAACAATTGGTCAAGTTTTTTAGTTACAGATAATATCTGTAACTATTTTTTTTACGTAGGAAAAAAAAATTCAGTTTTTCGGTCGCGGCGCTATCGATTCGCGTATCACTGCTTTTGCGAGATACTCGATATGTACTTTCGGCGCGTTCTTTTCTATCATGTCTATGATATTGTTGGCTATATCTTCGCCTTGCCGTCGTTTATCTATGGCGATCGTAGTGAGCGACGGCGTAAGTATGCGGGAAATATTTATATCGTCGCACCCGATAAGCGAAATATCGCGCGGAACGCGTTTTCCCGCGTCGGAAAGCGTACGCAAACACCCTATCGCAGCCAGGTCGTTGGTGCAGAATACGGCTTCCACGTCGCCGAAATCTTCCAGCAGTTTTTTAGCCAGAGTCTGCCCTATGCGGTCGCTTCCCGCGTCGAAATCGTGATTGTAATATATCTCGACACGTTCAAACGGCAACTCACCGGTGCTTTTTATAAACTGCCGCCCTCTGCCGTCGGCGGAAAATCCGCTCTCGTCGAAATTGCTAAGATACGCTATTTTACGGTGTCCAATATTATAGAGCGTTTCGACAAGTTCTTTTGTCGCATTCATGTAATTTTGTGTGAACATAGACCCCGCGTCGTCGTCAAAGTTGACAAGCACAGTGCCCTGCTCTTTAAGATCCGCGATAAAACCCTCGGGATACAAATTGGTCATAAAGTTTACAAGCCCGTCAAGACGGCGTTCGCTTATAACTTTAAGTTTATCTGGCATATTGTTGTCAAGCATGAATAAAGACACCATGTATCCGCGCTTTATCGCCGCCTCCTCGACCATTCTCGCCACTTCCATATGGTAAGGATTGGTGGTCTCGTAAATGGCTATACCTATATGGGACGAACGGCTGGTAACGAGATTGCGCGCCGCTTGGTTTGGGATATATTTAAGCTGGCGGATAACGTTCATGACATGATCCCGTTTTTCCGGTTTTACGCAAGTCTTGCCGTTTATGACATTTGATACGGTGCCCTCGCTTACGCCCGCCATTCTCGCTACTTCTCTTCTTGTTACCATCATATCCTCGCTAATTTGTTTCAGTATATTGGCGCGCATTTTCTTTTTTGACACGCGTTAATTTTTTGTTAAATTTATTATAACACAGTTTTTAACGCGTGTCAATACCAAATCGAAAAATAATGCAAAAATTTTATAATATGAACACAATCCGCGGAAATCCGAAAAATAAAAGCGCCTGCAAAAACACACTTCCAATATGGAATTAAAAAACTAAATTTTTAAGAGTTGCACTTTCAAGCAATGGCAAAAGGCTCTCGGACGATTGTCCGAGAGCCTTTAAATATGTGTTTAATTCCACCGTTAAGCGGAAATGCGTTCAAAGCTGCCTATTTTATTGGCTTTGAGATCGTCGTTCCACAACCCGTCGTTTGCGAATCTCGCACAGTACAGGGGAGTGTCTTGCAACTCTTCCCCGTAAATACGCAGATAAACGTCGTATTTTCCGCTTTCAAGCACATGCTCCACGTTCAATTCAATCTCGTCCTTTACGGCAATTTCTCCCAGCTCCGCAATAAACGCCGTCGCGCCGGTGCCGTCGGTAAATATCAGCTTT
>CATKCE010000081.1 GCA_949744905.1 uncultured bacterium | reverse complement strand
AGTAAGCACCTGTCTGCCGGAATATTACCGCTGGACGCAATGGCTGTTTACCGAGCTTTATAAACACGGCCTCGCTTATCAAAAAATGGCGCCGGTCAACTGGTGCTCGTCATGCAATACCGTTATCGCCAACGAACAGGTCGTGGACGGAGCATGCGAGCGTTGCGGCACTCCGGTAGTACGCAAGGAAATGACGCAATGGTTTTTTAAGATAACCGATTACGCCGACGAACTTTTATCCGGACTTGATAAAATAGATTGGCCGGAAAAAACCAAGACCATGCAGCGCAACTGGATAGGACGCAGCGAAGGCACCGAAATAACTTTCGGTTTGCCGGGACGAAGCGACGGAATAACCGTATTCACCACGCGCGCCGACACATTGATGGGCGTTTCGTACGTTGTAGTAGCCCCCGAAAAAGATATAGTATCGCAAATAACCGCGCCCGCACAAAAGGCGGAGGTGGAACGATACCGCGAGCAGACCGCCAAAGCAAGCGATATCGACAGACTTTCGTCCGCGCGTGAAAAGACCGGAGTGTTTACCGGCGCGTACTGCGTCCACCCCGTAAGCGGTGAAAAAATTCCGGTATGGATAGCCGATTACTGCCTCGGCACATACGGCACGGGAGCTGTGATGGGCGTGCCGTCTCACGACGAAAGAGACTTCGCATTCGCGAAGAAATACAATCTGCCGATAAAACGCGTGATAAAGTCGGAAGACGACAAAAACGACGAACTTCCTTACTGCGAACACGGCGTTACCGTAAACAGCGGCATATTCGACGGACTTAAAACCGACGACGCGATAAAAGCCGTGCAAAAATATCTAAAAGACAACGGTAAAGGCGGAGTAAAAGTCAACTACCGTCTCCGCGACTGGTCGGTATCGCGCCAGCGCTATTGGGGCACCCCCATTCCCGTAGTATACTGCCCCGAACACGGCGCGGTGCCAATACCCGCAAAAGACCTGCCGATCACGTTGCCGGATAACGTCAACTTTACTCCCGACGGAGCGTCGCCGTTACGTAAAAGCGAAGAATACATGAACACCGTATGCCCCGTATGCGGAAAACCGGCGCGCCGCGACCCGGACACTCTAGATACTTTCGTATGCTCGAGCTGGTACTTTTTGCGGTATCCCGACAACAAAAACGTCAACGCCGCGTTCGACACCGCGTATATCGATAAAATGTTGCCGGTAGACAAATATATCGGCGGCGCCGAGCACGCGTGCATGCACCTTTTATACGCCCGATTTATAACCAAGGCTTTGCGCGACATGGGCTATCTTCACTTTGACGAGCCGTTCACGTCGCTTGTGCACCAGGGACTCATACTCGGCCCCGACGGCTATAAGATGAGTAAAAACCGCGGCAACGTGATAAATCCCGACGTATACGTCGACGAATACGGATCGGATGTGTTCCGCATGTTTCTCATGTTCAGATTCGCGTTTACCGAAGGCGGCGCATGGAGCGACGACGGAATCAAACCGATAGCCAAATTTTTGGACAGAGTGGAACGCATAGTCATCAAGTCACACGCCGACGCCGCAAAAAGCATGAAAAACGCTCAAACAGCCGCCGATAAAGAACTTGCTTACGCCCTCAATTACTGCATAAAAGCCGTGCGTGCGGATTTTGAAAACTTCTCGTTCAACACGGCGATAGCGCGCCTTATGGAGCTCGTAAACGCCATGTACAAATACGAGGGCGATAAGAATTGCAATTACGCTTATCTGAGGTACGTATCCGGCGAACTTATAAAACTTCTCGCGCCGTTCTGTCCCCACGTTGCGGAAGAACTGCACGAACAGTGCGGAGGCAAAGGCACGGTCTTTGCTTTACCGTATCCCGAGTGCGACGAAAAAGCGCTTGTAAAAGACGAGACCGAGATTGCCGTGCAAATAAACAGCAAACTCAAAAGCCGGGTCACGATATCGGCGCAGGCAAGCGAAGAAGAAGTAAAAGCCGCCGCTCTCGCCGATGCAAACGTAATCGCCGCCCTGGACGGAAAAGCGGTAAAAAAAGCTATATATATCCGCGGCAGACTTATAAATCTTATCGTGTGATAATCGACGCATTATTAAAAGGCTTTCGTTTTTGAAAGCCTTTTTTATTGCCGTATCATTTTATCTCTTTGTAAAATTATTTGTCGCAGTTACCGTGTAAAATATATTCGCGCAAAGCCGCAAGATTTCTGCGTTGCAACGGCGCCGCGTCAAACGCATCGGCTCCGTCCAAAACGCGTACGGCGGCGGCGTTATCGCCGCAAAGCGATTCTTTCATGGCTTTTACCGCGATTTTAGACGCCGCGGCTTTGGCGCGTACGGCGCTGTTTTTGCTTTGCGACTGGCAATCCAGCGATTCGACCGCTTTATCGAAATATTTCATAAAATAGTCCGCGTCGCTCCGCATAAAGAATATCTTGCAAAAACACACGGCGGCTTCGCCTTTTATGCCGTCTTTACCTGCCACAATAGCGTCCGACACCGTTATCATAGCGTCTTTGTATTCGCCGGAATAAATTTGAGTATCGGCATACTCTATGAGCAGCGCTCCGCGCGCGGAACCGAAATACGCCCTTTGGGACAACTTACGCAAACGCCTTTTCAGTTTTTCGACGTCGCACTCCTCGCCTCCCGTGCGGTTTATCTCCGCGCCCACGAGTTTAAAAGTATATGCGTACGTTGCCGCGTAAGACGCCAGCAAAAGCGCCGCAAGACCGACAAGCCTCAACACAAGATCCAACGTAGCTTGCGTAAACATGCCGGCTACGATTGCGCCGGCGATCACTACGGCGAGCATAACGCTGAACACCACTGCGCTTTTTACGTACGAATATATAACTCCTATCACTCGAGCACCGCCTTTATACGCCGTACTCCCGACGACGACGACTGCTCTTTCACTATGCGGAAACGTCCGAGTTCTCCGGTACGCGCCGCGTGAGGACCTCCGCATATCTCTTTGCTGAATCCGCCCATAGTGTACACTTTTACTTTTTCGCCGTATTTGCTTGTAAAAAGCCCCACGGCTCCCGCGGCTTTCGCCTCGTCGACAGTCATTTCCTCGCACACGACGGGTACGTCGGCGGATATCGCCTCGTTTACCAGCCTTTCCACGCCGGCTATCTCGTCGGGCGTGAGCGCGCGTCCGAAAGTGAAATCGAATCGAAGTCTTTCGGCGGTTATATTGCTTCCCTTTTGATTTACGTTTTCGTCATTCAGCACCGTTTTGAGCGCGCGGTGCATGAGATGCGTCGCGGTATGAAGGCGCGCGGTCGCCTCGGTATTGTCGGCAAGTCCGCCCTTAAATCTCTGTTCCGCGCCCGCATGGCTCTTTTGACGGTGTTCCTCGAACAGCTTGTCAAAATCCGCGCGGTTTATTTTGAGTCCGCGCTCGGAAGCGAGCTCCTCGGTCATTTCTATGGGGAATCCGTATGTGTCGTACAGCTTAAAGCACGCTTTGCCGGATCCCGTATCGCCCACAAGATATCCGCAAAGTTTTTCAAATTCGCGTATGCCCGCGGTGAGCGTCTTTTCAAAACGTTCTTCCTCGCGCGCTATTTCCTCTTTTATCTTTTCTTTTGCTTCCGTAAGTTCGGGATATGCGTCAACGTATCGTGATATAACGGCGTCGGCAACGCTTATTATATCGCCCTTATCCATGCCGAGCCGTTTGATGTACCGGATGGCGCGTCTTAACAAACGGCGCAAGATATACCCCTGGTCCACATTGGAACACGTTATGCCCTTTTCGTCGCCTATCATGAATACCGACGTACGCACATGGTCGGCGATTATGCGCATGGCGCGGGTATCGTCGGGATCATCACCGTATTTTTTGCCGGAAAGTTTTTCAACGGCATTTATCACGGGCACGAACAAGTCGGTCTCGTATACGCTCTCTTTGCCTTGCAAAATACAAAGCGTGCGTTCCAGTCCCATACCGGTATCGACGTTGCGGCGCGCAAGAGGCTCGTATCTGCCGTCGGCAGTCTTGTTGTACTGCATGAAAACGTCGTTCCATATCTCGAGATAATGACCGCAGTCGCATGCCGGACTGCAATCTTTGCCGCAAGCCTCGCCGCGCATTATAAACATCTCGGTATCCGGTCCGCAAGGTCCGGTCTTACCGGCGGGTCCCCACCAATTGTTCTCCTTCGGCAAAAAGAACACATGGTCCTTTTTTATTCCGCATTCCATCCAGATGCGCGCGCTCTCGTCGTCGCGCGGGCAGTCGTCGTCGCCTGCGAAAACCGAAACGGCGAGATCATCGGGATCCAGTCCCAGATATTTTTCGCTCGTCAAAAATTCGTAGCTCCAACGTATCATCTCGCTTTTGAAATAGTCCCCGAGGCTCCAGTTGCCCAACATCTCGAAAAAAGTACAGTGGCTGTTGTCGCCCACTTCGTCGATATCGCCGGTACGCACGCACTTTTGAACGTCGGCGAGACGCTTGCCCGCAGGATGTGGTTCGCCGAGAAGATACGGCACGAGCGGGTGCATGCCCGCGGTCGTAAACAGCACCGTTGGGTCGTTTTCGGGTATCAGCGACGCCGAGGGTATGACGGCATGTCCTTTTTCGCGGTAAAAATCCAGCCACATGCGGCGCAAACTGTCGGAAGTTATCTCTTTTTTATTCACTGTGATATTCCTCTTGTATATAAAAATTCAAAATCTATTTTACGGAAACATACCGCTCGAACAACTCGTCGCGGGAACGAACGATATCGAATACCTCTCTCGGAGAATACGCTTTCGCGTCCGCTTTTTCAAGCGTTTCCGCTTTTCCGAAGCCGTACATCGCCGCGATAGCGCGCAGTCCCGCGTCGTGAGCGCCGTCAATATCGAAATGAGTGTCGCCCACCATTACGTTTTTATCCGCCGACGCCGCCGACTTTATCATTTCGGCTTTATCGTTGCCTCGACGGGCATAATCCGGCGCGACGACTTTTTCGAAATATTTGTCGTAGCCGTACCTGTCGAGAAGTTTCCGCACCATTATAAGCGGCTTGCTGGACGCTACGCCGAGCACGTAACCGGCGCGCGAAAGGTCGTCGAGCATTTGCGGTACGCCGTCGTAAGGAAAAGAGTCCAAAACTCCTTTTTCCCAATAGTGCTCGCGGTATGCTTCCACCGCGGCAACAGCGGTACTTTCATCCAACCCCGCCGTCGCGGTAAAACTGTAAAACAGCGACGGACCGATAAACAGATCCAGCTTGTCATCGCTTACCTGAGCGGCGTTTACCGCCTCGAGTGCATATCTGACGCTTGCTTTGATGCCTTTTCCGGTATCGAACAGCGTTCCGTCAACGTCGAAAATAACGCCGCGCGTCATTTGACGCTTTCCTTTTCGACACGCAACTGCGACTTATGCGATTTGTAATAGTCGAGAGTTTTGTTTATTCCGGCGCTCAGCGACGTAAATTTGAACGGACCCAACACGCTTTCCAGTTTGCCAACGTCGGCGGTCATTTCGTTTTCGTCGGCTTTTCCGATATCCACCGTGATATCGCGTCCGTTTTTCTTTGCGTACGACTTGGCTTTTTTAGCAAATTCCGAAAAAGTCGCGGGCACAGGCGAAGCCGCATTATAAATTCCGCGCCCGTAATCGTTATCCAAAAACTGCGAAATTATCCTGCAGGCGTCTTCCACGTAAATCGTGGAAAACTTCTTATCGCCGGCAAGAGCTATCTGCTTTTTGCCCACCAGCGCGTGCGAAAGTATTTCGGTCTGACGGTTGTATTTTACGGACGCGCCCGCGCCGTATACTCCGAAAAACCTCAATACCGTGCTTATCTTGTCTTTACTTGCAAGCAGGTGTATAAGGTATCGGCTGAGTCCGTATCCCGATACGGGAATAGTCTCGCCGAAAGAATCTTCGTTAAAGTTTTCTACCGGACGGCTCAAATCCAGGTCGGCGGCGTCGCCGACTACTATCAGCTTGCGTACGCCCTCCAAAGTTGCGGCGTACTGCACGTTTTTGAACATGATGAGATTATCCGCCTGCAACGCCGATCCGGTAAGTCCGTCGTGCTTGCCCGCAAGATGCAACACGGCGTCGAATTTATCGGTGCGGAATATCTTCGATACCTGTTCGAATCTCATAAGATCCATTTCGTCGCGCGAAGGCGCGCAAATATCGTACTTCTTTTTGTAATCGTTTACAAAGTTTTTGCCTATAAAGCCGCTTCCGCCGGTAACAAGAATTCTTTTCATATATTTTACGTCCTGATATGTCTTTATTGCTTGGGCTTATTGTTGTACGCGTCTTTTAATCCGACTATGCGGTTGAATACAAGCCCGTCTTCCTTTATGTCTCGGCAAAAATATCCTTGACGCAGGAACTGGAACGAATCGCCTTTTCCGGCGCGTCCGAGAATCTCTTCGACAAGCGCGTTTTTCTCGATAAGCGAATCGCAGTTGAGACGATCGTTAAAATCGGCTTTGCTCTCGTCGTCGGTCAAAAGATAATCGTACAATCTTACCAAAGCCGGAACAGCGTCGTCACCCACCCAGTGTATAACGCCTTTTACCTTTATTCCGCTGTTGTCCTCGCCGCTGCGCGTGCCCTCCAGTATCTCGGCATGCACGCGCGTCACGTTTTCCGGCTCGCCTTCGTAACCGGTACACTTTATTATATATCCGCTTTTAAGGCGCACCGTGCCGCCGACTGTAAGCCGCTTGTACTTGGGCGGCGGCACGACCGCAAAATCGCTCTTTTCGATGAATATGCGTTTTGTCAGGCGTATTTCTCTAGTACCGGCCGACGGATCGAACTGATTCACTTCCGTAGTAAGCGTCTCGTTAAAGCCGTCGGGAACGTTATCGAGAATAAGTTCCAGCGGCTCCAAAACCGCCATTGCCCGCGGAGCCTTTTGATTGAGTTCTTCGCGTATGCAGCTTTCAAGCTGCCCGACTTCCACTTCGCTGTTCGCTTTAGCCACGCCTATGCGCTCGCAGAATTCGCGTATCGACGACGGAGTATATCCTCTGCGCCTGAGTCCGGCTATCGTGGGCATGCGCGGATCGTCCCACCCGCTTACAAAGCCTTCGTCCACAAGTTTTTTCAGATACCGCTTGCTCATTATCGTGCGCTTTATATTGAGACGGGCAAATTCGTACTGATGAGGCGGATGCGGAAACATTTCGCCGCATTCGCGCAATACCCAGTCGTAAAGAGGTCTGTGGTCTTCGAATTCCAACGTGCATATACTGTGGCTTATGTTCTCCACCGCATCTTCTATCGGATGAGCAAAGTCGTACATAGGATAAACGCACCAACGGTCGCCCTGGCGGTGGTGGCGGGCTTTGAGCACCCTGTATATTATGGGATCGCGCATATTGATGTTGGGGCTCGCCATATCTATTTTGGCTCTAAGTACCAACGCGCCGTCGGCTATCTCTCCGTCGCGCATGCGTTCGAAAAGTTCCAGACTTTCTTTTATCGGACGGTTACGGTTTTTACTTTCCACTCCGGGCTCGGTCAAAGTGCCGCGCATTTCGCGCATCTGCTCGGGAGTCACGTCGTCTATATACGCCTTGCCCTTTTTAATTAACGTCACCGCGGCGGCATACATGGTCTCGAAATAATCGGACGCGAAAAGCACGTCTCCGCTCCACCCGAGCCACTTGGCGTCGTCTATTATGGACTTGACGTATTCTTCTTCCTCTTTTACGGGATTGGTATCGTCGAAACGCAGATTGCATTTTCCGCCGTATTTTCGCGCCATAGCCACGTTAAGGCAAATGGCTTTTGCATGCCCTATATGCAGATATCCGTTCGGCTCGGGCGGAAAACGCGTGGTTATCTCGGTCTCGCGCCCCGAAGCAAGATCGGCGTCGATTATTTCTTCTATAAAATTTGCCATCGTATTTTACCGTTATCTCTAAAAGAGTCCTTCTATTGTACCGTCGTCGTAAATTTTCATCTTCATGGCGTTGGGAGCTTTGCCAAGTCCCGGCATTAAAAGTATGTCGCCGGCAAGAGCAACTATAAACTCGGCTCCGCTACGCACCGTAAGATCGCGTATGCGTATCTTAAAACCGGAAGGGCGCCCCAAAAGTTGAGGATCGTCGCTGAGCGAATACTGCGTCTTTGCTATGCAAACGGGATACTGCGACCACTCAGGACCCTTGATCTTTGCCAACATTTCTTTGGCGGCGGGTTCGAACTCCACGCCGTCGGCGCCGTATATCTTAGTCGCCACCGCGTTTATTTTGTCTTCCACCGAATCGGCAAGGTCGTAACAGTAAGTAAAATCCTTATCGGGCAAAGCGCACATTTTTTTGATTTTTTTGGCAAGTTCAACGCCGCCTTTGCCGCCCTCGCCCCACACGGTGGTGCAAACGGCGTCAACGCCCAAAGCCGCGCAAGCGTCTCTAATTATCTTAATTTCGCCGTCCTCGTCGGAAACGAACCGGTTGATCGCAACTATACATTTACGGGAATATACTTGGGTAATGTTCTCGATATGCTTTGTCAGGTTTCCGAGCCCCGCGCGCAAAGCCTCGTCGTCGCGTTCGGACAAGGTTTCTTTGCTTTTGCCGCCGGCGCATTTAAGCGCGCGCACCGTAGCGACTATTACGACCGCTTCCGGTTTTATGCCTGCGGCGCGGCACTTTATGTCCAAAAATTTCTCCGCTCCGAGGTCGGCGCCGAAGCCCGCTTCGGTGACTACGTAATCGGCATAGTGCATCGCGGTGCGGGTCGCGAGTATGCTGTTGCAACCGTGAGCTATGTTAGCAAAAGGTCCGCCGTGTACAAACGCCGGCACGCCCTCGAGCGTCTGCACCAGATTGGGAGAAATAGCGTCTTTTAAGAGTATGGTCATTGCTTCGTCCGCTTTGAGCTGACGGCAGTATACCGGCTCGCCCGCCGCGGTATAACCCACTATTATATTTCCGAGCCTGCGCTTTAAGTCGCCCTGGTCGCGGCTGAGGCACAACGCCGCCATAACTTCGCTTGCCGCAGTGATATCGAACGAATCGTCCCTGTCGTTGTATTTTAAGCCGCAACGTATAAATCGGAGCGCGCGGTCGTTCATGTCCAAACAACGGTGGAACGTAACTTTATCTATACCGAGTTCGTTGCCGAAATACATGTGGCTGTCCACCATCGCCGCAAGCAGATTGTTTGCGGACGTTATCGCGTGCAAGTCGCCGGTAAAATGCAGATTTATATCGTCCATGGGCGCTATCTGTGCGTAACCGCCGCCCGCCGCGCCGCCCTTTATACCGAAAACCGGACCGAGGGACGGCTCGCGCAAAGCCAGACACACTTTCATACCGATACGTTGCATTGCGTCGGCAAGTCCGATACTTACTGTGGTTTTGCCTTCGCCCGCCGCAGTGGGATTTATAGCCGTTACCAGTATGACTTTGCCGTCGCCCGACGCCGGTTTTACTTTAGCCATGTAATCGCCGTATAAATGCAGGTCCTTGCGCGCTATCCCCAGCGACTTTGCGACTTTTTCGATGGGCTCGAGACGAGCCTCGCTTGCGATCTCGATATCGGTTTTCATTTATTGCTCCTTTCAAAATTTGATTTGCGTATTTAAAATTTCCATCGCACCGTCGCATTCGGCGAATCCGAATCGGCGCCAGTATGAATCGACGCTCTCGACGCGCACGGCGATCGGCGCCATAAGACGACACACATGCAACAAAGACCGGTTTAGCAGATCGCGGTATTGTTCGCTTATATCGCCGTAAACGCCTTTTAATATTACCTTGCCCTTTTTTAAGCCCAGCACTCCGACCGCTATCGGTCCGTCCTCGGTCATTACGAATATCCTGTCTCCGTCGGCAACATCCGCGCCGAGACGCGAACAAAGCCCGCAGCGCGTCGCTCCGTCGCACTCTGAACAAGCATGCTCTTTATCCTTGCATTCTTTTACGGTAAACACGTTTTACCTCTCCTCGTTAACGACGTCTGCGCCCGGCTCCGGCGGAATGGACCGCCCCACCGATTTGCCGCTGTATCCGATACGTGAAACGACAGCTCCTATAAGAAGTATTGCCGCGTAAACGCAACACGATACCGTAGCGCCCGCAGCCTCGCCCGCGCCAGAAGATATAATATCCGCCGCCGGAGTGAGCGCCAGTCCCAAAGCAAAACCGAGCGCCGAAACGCAGTTGTGCAAACAGTAATATCTGCCGGAAGTGCAGCCGGACAAACGCTCGCCGTATTCGTTGCTGTGCCAACCGCTTGCGACCGAAGCGCCCATCGCAACGCCCGCAAGCGCGGCAAAAAGATACAACGCAAGCGCTTTTATCGCCTCGTGCGCGGGCACGAAAAAAACAACCGACACCGCCGCCGCCAACGCGGTTTGCACCGCAGACAGCGTTACCGCGGCGTTTGCGCACGCCTTGGGTCTGTGACGGCACGCTTTATATATAAACACTCCCATCGGAACGATGAGCGCTCCCGCTACCAACACCGCGGGCTTGAATCCTTTTACCAGACCGAACGCATAAAAATACACGGCGGAAGGCAGAGCCGACGCGGCGAAGCCCACCGCCGCACACGTCAAAAACGCCGCTATGGAAAACATCAGCACGGGACGCGTGCGCAGTGGCGAAACAAAGCGCGAATAATTTTCTTTAACGCTGCGTTTATGCTTGGGCTCCAAACGTATGAATCCCGGCATGGCGCGCACAGTACCGAAATACACGGCTACGATACCCGCAACGGATATCACAGCCGCAACGGCGGTTATAGCCGCAACTGAATAAAGGCTTCCGTCGTACATAAAGGTGACAAGCACCGCCGCGGTAATAGCCGTAAGCAACGTAAATATTCCTCGAAGCGCCGTCGCGTTTCCGCTCTGATCGAATCGTTGACCGATCGAATAATACGCGTAAAGATAAATCTGGGTGGAAAGAGAATGCAAAAACAACAATCCGGCAAGCGCAAACCCCTGCCCCACCGCATTCCCCGCGTCTATCCCGAGCAACATAACATACGACAGCGCCGATAATAGTCCCGCTACCGCCATGGGCAAATGGTACCTGCCGGTCGCGATAGCCGTATTGCCGTTTACAAACGCATAGCACAGCGGCATGATAAGAACGGGAAGCCCTATACCCGCCGCCGAGCCTGCCATTAAAGCCACGGGATGGACGTTTACGAATTCAACGGAAAACAGCAACAAAAAAACGACTTCCGATATCACGGAAAGTCCGCCAGTTCCGTATAGTGCTCCGCCGAGACCCGACGCCGTTTTTTTTCGTCCGTTCATACTCTATTTATTTTATACCATTTCAGCGTTTTCGTCAATCTCTTTACTGCGCGAATTACATTATTTGCCGTCTTCACGTTTCCCGAAAAGAAGCGTCTCCCGGGCCGCCGCGCGGGAAAGAAATTCGCCCATCATGCTGTAACGCAAAGCTATATAATCGTTGTCCACCATACGCTTTACGGTATAACGGTCGCCCACTATGACCGCCGCGCGCTTAGCGCGCGTTATCGCGGTATACAAAAGATTGCGCGTCATTATCATCGGATTGCCGCCGAACACCGGGATTATCACTCCGTCAAACTCGCTGCCCTGGCTTTTGTGCACGGTGATCGCGTACGCCGGCGCAAGCTGACCGCGCACGTCGGGAGTATACGTGACAAACCGTCCGTCCTCGAAACGAACGTCAATCTCTCCTGACGCTTGACGTATTTCGGCTATTACGCCGAGATCGCCGTTAAAGACCCCCTCGCCGCTTTCGGCTATACCGCCGTTTATCCTCCGCCAACCCAGATTGTAATTGTTGGCTATATGCATTACCTTGTCGCCCTCTACGTAACGGTATTCCTCGGTCTCCAAAAAAACGCCGCCGCCCGTCAGTTTTTTCTGCAGTCGCTTATTAAGGTTGACCGACCCCGCCGCGCCGCTTTTGAGCGGACACAATACCTGTACGCGGTAAGGATCTACGCCCAAAAAACCGGGGATACGTTCGGCTGCAAGTCCCACAACGGTATCGGCTATCTCCTCTTGTCCGGACGCCTGAATGAAGAAAAAGTCTTCGCTCTTACTGTCAAGCTCCGGCATAAGCCCGTTATTCACGCGGTGAGCGTTCTCCACGATCAGGCTCTCGCCGCTCTGGCGGTATATTCTTTCAAGTTTGACCACCGGTACTACGCCGGACGATATCACGTCCTTAAGGACGTTTCCAGCGCCAACGCTCGGCAACTGGTCGCTGTCTCCAACGAGTATCAGTTTCACTCCTTCGCGTATGCGCTTTAACAACGTGTGGAACAAATACACGTCCACCATGGAAAATTCGTCCACTATCACCGCTCCGGCGGTCAAAGGTTCGTCGTCGCCGACGCCGTCGCGTCCTATCATGAGAGCGCGGTGTATAGTGCTCGCTTCTCTGCCGCAACTCTCACTCATCCGCTTTGCGGCGCGGCCCGTTGGCGCCATGAGAGCGGTCTTTATCCCTCTGCCGTCGAGCACCGACAATATGCATTTTACGATAGTGGTCTTACCGGTGCCCGGCCCTCCGGTTATAACGGTAACGCTTCCGCCGGCGGCAAGCTCTATTGCTTTGCGTTGCACCGGATGCAATGAAATATTCTCCGCCCGCTCGAACTCGGCTATTTCCTCCGAACAGTCTCGGGGCGTCATATCCTGCGACGATACAAGGTTCACCAGCTTTTGCGCGGCTCCGGCCTCGGCTCTGTAAAGCGGCAAAAGCATTACGCCGCCGATCCCTTCGGCTGTCTCGATGTTTTTTACCGCGCGGCTCAAAGCAAGCCCTTCCAACGTGTTTTCGATATTCTCCACGCCAGTACCCAGCAGAGCAGCGGCGCTCGAAACGAGCGCGTCGTCTGGAAGATAAGTGTTGCCCGAACGGTCTGCTGCCTCTTTTAAGGTATACAGCACGCCTGCGCGCAAACGGTATTCGCCGTCCTTTTCCACGCCAAGCTTTGCCGCGATTTTGTCGGCGGTGATAAAACCTATGCCGTCCACTTCTTCCACGAGCCTGTAAGGATTTGCGGAAAGTACGGAAACGGTATCGTCTCCGTACTGTTTGTAAATTTTCAGCGACGTGCCGAGAGGTATTCCGTGTCCCTGCAAAAACACCATGGCTTGCCGCATGTTTTCTATTTTAAGATAATTTTGCGCTATCTCCTCAGCCTTGGCCTTGCTTATTCCTTTTACTTCGGCAAGACGCGAAGGATTCTGCGTTATTATATCAAAAGTGTGCGTGCCGAATTTGTCCGCTATCGCAAGAGCGGTCTTAGGCCCTATACCGCGTATGAGTCCGCTTCCGAGATAGCGCACGATACCGTCAAGCGTATCGGGTCTTGACGCGTGCACGGCGGAAACTTTGAACTGTTTACCGAACTTGGGGTGCACGGTAAAATCGCCTTCGAGTCCGACGTATTCGCCCTCGGAGACGGGAGGAAAAGTTCCCACGCAAACCAGCGGATCGCCATCGCAATCAAGCACTATTATCGTGTATCCGTTTTCCTCGTTGCGGAATCTTATCTCGTCTATTCCGCCGCTTATCGTCATCGGTCGTTTATTTCTTTTAAGCAGGCGCGTATCTTATCCGCCTTGTCGGTTTTTTCCCACGACATATCCGCCTTTCCGAAATGTCCTCCGATGGTGGTAAAACGGTATATCGGTTTACGCAAGTCGAGATTTTCAATTATGCTGAGCGGACGGAAATCGAACATCCTGTTTATTATATCCAAAAGGTCGTCGTCGGAATACGCGGAAGTCCCGAAAGTATTTACCGACAAACTGACGGGGCGCGCCTTTCCTATCGCGTACGCCACCTGTAACTCCATCTTTT
>CATKCE010000080.1 GCA_949744905.1 uncultured bacterium | reverse complement strand
TGGAAACCTTAACCCGTTCCGTTACAGAGGCTACTACTACGATACCGAAACAGGGTTATACTTCTTGAAGACTCGTTACTATGACCCGCAAGTAGGACGCTTTATAACCATAGACGACCTACAATACCTCAACCCCGAAACCATAAACGGCTTGAACCTTTACGCTTACTGCGGCAATAATCCCGTGATGAATGTGGATGAAAACGGCACTAAGTGGTGGGAGTTTTGGAAATGGGATTGGAAAAAGATTGGTACTGGTATACTCATGGCAGTAACAGCGGTTGCTGCGATTGCAATATCTATTGCAACTTTTGGAGCGGGTACGCCATTGGCATTTACTATAATTGCTGGTGTAACATTAGCAGCAGGAATATTGACAGGAATAAATGCTATTGCTACGATAGGAGAAGGTATTACGGGGTATAATTTTGTGCGTGATGCCGTTTTTCAAGGGAATACGACTTCATATAATATTTATGCTGGGATAACAGAAGGAGTTGCTGCATTAGGAACAGCAATATTAGGCGTATATAATATGACTGGGCGCGCTAAAGCTGCGCGCGCGGGTAGAAAGTATTTAGGAAAGGGCTATAAAAAAGCAGGTAAAAAAAGATGGGTATCCGCAGACGGTATGCGCCAAATGAGATTGGATAATCATAAACCATTCGGTTCTCATTTTAATTTTGATTTATTTAAGACTAATTATTGGGAGTCAGAACAAAGATAAAGGCTACTATTCATCAAATATATAAGTGGTTTAAAACTTGGATTGGTTAGGAGTTAAATGGGTATGCAGGACGATTGGAAAGAAAATGCAAAAATCGAAATAACAGTAGAAGGCAAAGGGAAAAAAGTTGTATTAGAAATGAATAAAAAGGGGGGTGAATTTTTAATCAATGAACTAAAAAAAATTGTTTATTGTGATAATAATTGTATTGAGGAATTTGATGGCGATACTTATGAAAGTTTAGGGTTATTAGCGAATTCCTCTTATGGTTTGGTTATTATTAAAAATGAGAATTTGAACTAAAATAGTTTTAGACGAAATGCACTTCAAAGTTTTGGATAAAGCTTATGGAGCGTATCAAATTCGCGCGATAGCAGAGGTAATGGATTCATTTAGAGCAGGATTTCAACCTATTGGTGTTAAAATATGCGTAAAATTTTATATAGGAGAAATAGCTTATGTACGCGAAAGCACCGTTAAACCTTTAGGAGGAAAGATAGGGTACAGTAGTGCGTTCAAAAGATATTTGAATAGACCAATTGAAATATTATATTCACCTATGTACGACGAGGTTTTAATACTAAAAAATTGAATAAGTTAATAAAAACGCTAAGATAATATTTGTATTTATAACAGCAAAAGAGAACATTTGCATAAAGTAAATGCTCTCTTTTGCAATGTTCATATTAACGTATGACGACGTTAAAACAAACGGCGTAAAAACGGGCAACATAGTAACGGCAACTATGGCTAACGGGGATATTAAGGGTCCGAACAAGATTTGCGCGGCAATATTTTTTGCCAAATATAAAATAATGGCGGGAGGGGACGGGCTTTTTTGCAAAAAGAAAAACCACCGGGTCGGCCGGTGGTTTTTGGTTTCTTTGACGACTTCCGGTAAAACGGACGATCTGTCAGCGTCCGCAACCGCAGAACAAACGGCGTATGCAAGAGCAGATATTGCAGCCGCAGTTGTTTACTACATGCGGGCGGTCGCATTTGCAGTCGCAGGTGTTCTGGTTTTCGCAGCAGGGCGGTCTGTCGGGGCAGCGTCCGCAACGGTGGCAACAGTTGTTGCGGCGGCATTCGCATATATTGCAAGATTGGTTACAGTTGTCGAATTCGTTCATGATTTTATCCTCCGTATATCAACATTGTATGCCGTATTTTTTTATATTGTTACGGAATACAGCGGATAAAATCGGTATAATAGTCAGTCTTTATTGCGGCGCAACGAACTCGGAGTTGTGCCGGTTATCTTCTTGAAGGCGTTGTAAAACGTCTTTTTGTCGCAAAATCCTACCATTTCGGCAACCGCGTCCACCGATCGGTTTGTTTCTTTTAAGAGTTGTATCGCTTTATCTATACGCAATCCGGTAACAAAGTCGGTGAGCGTTCGGTTAAAGCATTCTTTGAATATGCGCGAAAAATACGACGGAGTGTAAAAACTCATTTTCGCAAGTTCGGTCAGCGTTATTTTTTGGTCGTAATGTTCTTCGATATATTTAAGTATTTCCGGAGATATCTTGTGTATCTCGGTAGTCAGGTTAACCGACGAATTGTGTTGCCGCCTGAGTATCAGGGTAAAGAGTATTTCGAGATAATTGTGCAGTATCTTAATATAATTCAGATTTTTGTTTTCGAATTCGCTCAGCATTTTATCGAATATATTTTCGATTTCCAGATAATCGTCAAAGTGTATTACGGTGTCTATGTTATCAAGCTGAAAAGCCGAAAACGACGTCAAAGCGAGAATATCGGCGGCGTTTATCTGCGTGGTGAAATGTTCGCCTAAGAATTTTGGCGACACAAGACAGTTGTAAATTCCCAGCGTGTCGTCGGGCAAAAAGGAATGGTTATCGTTGCGGAAAAACAGCATAAGGTCGCCTCGCCGCACGAATACCTGCTTGTCGTTTATGTTTTGAAATCCGTATCCGCCGT
>CATKCE010000079.1 GCA_949744905.1 uncultured bacterium | reverse complement strand
GTTCGGAAGCGGCAGAATTATTACAAGTATAGTCACCGCGGAAAATATCGATTTGACGTATTTATTCATCCTGCCGGACGGCAATACAAGGTCTATAACCGCGCCTATCACTACAATACCCAGTATACTGAGTATCCACGCTCCCACCGAGCTCATAATGCAAGATTCCCCGTACAGACTATAAGTATCAAAAAGACAAAGTACAAAAACGTAATGGCCAAAACGACGGATATCAGTAAAGACAGATTCTTGCCCAACGAAGTGACGAACGAGCTCATTTTACTGTCGCCCAAAGGCTCTATGACCGCGCCGGCAAATCTCAACCCGAGGCTCATTATAGATATTTGGACTATCACAGGTATCACGGATATGAAAAGAAGTATTATTGCCGTAGTTCCTACCGCGTTTTTTACAAGAACGCTTCCTGACATTACGAGATTGAGTCCGTCGGAAAGATAACCTCCTATTATCGGTACGTATTTGCTCAGCGCGAACTTCGCGGTTCTGACCGAAACTCCGTCGTATACCGACGCGGTAATGCCCTGAACGGCGAGAAACGCCGAAAAGATAAAGAATGCCGTCCCCAACAACCATTTGGACGAGCCCGAAAAAAAGTCGGATAATTTGCCAAGTTTTACGCCGTCGGTAAGATTTCCGACAGCCGTAAGCACTACCGATATTATAAATGCAGGCAATATGAAAACCGTTATCAATTCCGAAATACCGCTTGCCAAAAGCGCTACTCCCGGTCGATAAACGGCGACCGACGAACCGGCTCCCACCGCCGTCATGAGAGTCAAAAGTATCGGAAAAATTATACTCATCTGTTTTTGCAGATCTTCGACCATTTTGCGCACTCCGGATATCATCGCGAATATCTGCGAAAACAAAATCACCGTCAGTAAAGCCACGCAAGCGAAGTAAACGATGTTTTGCACCGAATCCGAAGCAAACTTTCCGCGTAGCGAACTCATAAGGTTGTACGCTATGGCTATTGCTATCACCGAAACGAACACCGGAAGGTAATTAAGGATATTTACCCCCAGTACGTCGCAGACATATTTGAAAAAAGAACTGTAATCGGTCGACAGATTTCCGCTTATCACGGCTTTTATGCGGTTTTTTATGCCGCCGAATCCTATCAAGGCGTTTTGAGCTTCGGAAAGTTTCAATAAATAAGACTCTAATTCCGATACGTCGAGCATATCTATGATCTCGTCTACGTTGTCGCTCAAATCGTTTTGTATGTCGGAATTTTCGACTTTTTCCCGCGGATCGCCGTAACTAAAACCCGCGGCAGTAAAATATATCATGATAAGCGAAATTATAACGGGAATTATTTTTTTCATGTCAGTACTCCCGCTATCGTATCGAAGAGCATGGTAATGATGGGTAAAGCGAGCACCATAATGATAAGTTTGCCGCCCAGAACTATTTTCTCGGCAAGCGCTTTTTGACCGCTATCCTCCACTATCCCTGCGGAAAAATCGGCGATGTAACCGATGGATATTATTTTCATGACGGCTTTGTATATTTGGGACGGTATACCGGTTTTTTCGGCAATGCGCGATATAGCTGAAAGCACTTCGGTAAAGTAATCTATTAAAGAAAGCAGTATCAAACAACCGCCGGCGATCCCAACGAGCATGGCTATTTCGCTTTTTTGTTCGCGTAGCAAAACTACGGCGAAGGCCGTAACGATGCCCATTGCCGATATCTTTACTATATCCATAGACTGTATAATCCGAACATGGTTTTAAGGGTGTCGAACAGTCCGCCTATAAGATCGACTACCATAAGAAGCACTATCACAAGTCCTGCAAGAGTCGTTAAGGTAGCTATTTCGTCTTTATCGGCCTTTTTGAGAACTTGTCCGACTATCGCGGTTATTATGCCGACTGCGGCTATCTTGAAAATTATGTCGATATTCATTGTTTGCTACCCCTTTACAGAATAAGTATCCCTATCGCAAGTCCGGCAAGAACGCTCAGCTTTAATCCTACGTTACCGTTCTTTTTGAATCTTTCGCTCTCGCTTGAGTACATTTCTTGGAATTTTTGTCCGTAATTACGCAGTTCGAAAATCTGTGTATCGGCGTCGGTAGCTCCGAGCGAGAAAAAGAATTCTTCTACTGCGGCGCGTTCGCCGGTTTTCAATATGCCCTTTTGTATATGTATTTTTTCGTACGGCGAAGCGCAGAAAGATTTGACGTGTTCCGATAATTCGGTTTTTTCGTCTTGTGCGAATTCTTTCAAAACTACCGTCAGGTTTTCTTTGCGGAATGAAATTTCGGAAATCAACTTGTCCGAAAGTTTTACGAGCGATGAAAAATATTCCACTCTGTTTTTACGTCGCTTTAACATTATAAGCCCCACCATGGACGACGACGTCATGCACAGACAGATTATGCAGAGTTTTGTTATCATAACGGTTCTCCAAACGGTAAAGCATTGAAATTTTTGTCGTATATTCCGCTGACCGTACCTATGCCGCGCTCGCACGACAGATCTACATAGCGCTCGAAAAGTCTGTTTTTTATAAGGCGCGACAATTGAGGTTTGTCGCTTATTCTTTCGTGCGTGTCGGCGTGTATAGAAGCGAAAACGCATACGCCGCTTGCAATAGCGTTTTCCACGGCGTCTGCATCTTCGGAGTCGCACAATTCGTCGGTAATAATTATATCGGGTCTGAGCGCGCGTACGGCGTTTATAAACGCGTAAGCTTTTGTGCAACCCGAGATCACGTCGCTGTTTTTGCCTACATCGAGCGTAGCTTTTCCGTTGCGTACAGCCGCGATTTCGTCGCGTTCGTCAACTATTAAAACGTTTAATATACGTTTGCCGGTCGACGCTATTCTCGCAAGATCGCGCAGTAGCGTGGTCTTACCTGCGCCCGGCGGAGATACTATCAACGAACTGTAATATTTACCGGAAGGCTTTTGCAGCAGACCCGCAACTTTGCATCCGCAACCCACCACTTGATGCGGAACGCGGATATTGACCGAGGAAAAATTTTTTACAGTCTTTACGTTTCCGTTTTCCAAAACCGTCGTTCCGGCTATACCTATTCTTACGCCGCCGTCAAGCGTGAGATATCCCCTGCAGATATGGTCGTTGACCGCGTAAAGAGATTTGTCGCACGCGCGCAACACTATTTGCTGTATGGCGTTTTCATTTACGAATATTGCGTTTTGAATACTGCACGACGTACCGTTTTGTGAAAGATAATAATAGCCGTCACCGTATCCTACCGATACGAAAGAGCCGCCGCGCAGTCTCACCTCGTAAAGCTTGTCCGGGTTGAGTTTGTTTAAGGCGGCGGATATATCTGGCGGCAATATTTTTGTAAAGACTTCGCAAAACATCGCTATATTTTATGAATAAGAGTTTTTGCGTATGCCAAGGGCGCAAATAAAAAAGCCCGACTATTTTGTCGAGCTTTCGGAAAACGATGTTATGATGTTATTTTACGCGTTCCATGTACGTGCCAGTGCGCGTATCCACACGTATCTTTTCGCCTTGATTTATAAACAGCGGCACTTGAATGTTACAGCCTGTTTCGAGTTTCGCCGGCTTGTTGCCCGCTTTGGACGTATCGCCCTGGATTCCGGGTTCGGTCTTGGCGATGATGAGTTCCACAAAGTTGGGCGGCTCTACCGAGAACGGAACTCCTTTGTACGACTGCACAGTGACAGTCATTTCCTCTTTGATGTATTTAAGAGCGTCGGCAACTATGTCGTAATTTAGCGGCAACATATCGAATGTTTCCATATCCATAAAATAATAAAGACCGTCGTCGTTGTAAGAATACTGCATTTCTTTACGCTCGATATGCGCGTTTTCATATTTATCCGACGGATTGAAAGTTTGTTCCAGGACTTGTCCCGTCATAACATTTTTGATCTTGGCACGCACGAACGCCGCTCCTTTACCCGGTTTTACGTGTTGAAAGTCCACGATAACATATACTTTACCGTCTATTTCCACCGTAACGCCTTTTCTGAAATCACCTGCTGAAACCATTGAGTTCCTCCTGTATTATAAATATAAATTTTTATTGAAATTCGTTAAATTGAGCACGCCGTCTTCCTTTACGACGACAAGATCCTCTATACGCACACCGCCGAGACCGTCGATATATATTCCGGGCTCGATAGTAACTACCATATTGGGCAAAAGAATATCGTCGCTCTTTTCGCCGAGACGCGGAGCTTCGTGTATTTCAACGCCTACGCCGTGTCCCAAAGAGTGACCGAACTCTTTTATATATCCGTTTGCGCGTATGTATTCGCGTGCAAGCGAATCCGCTTCCCTGCCGGTCATACCGGCCTTGATATGTTTTAAGGCATACGCCTGCGCTTCCGAAACTATGCCGTGGATGGCTTTGAGCTCGTCTTGCGGAGCGCCGAGAGTAAATGTGCGCGTCATGTCCGAGCAGTATCCGTTTGCTCTCGCGCCGAAGTCGATAAGGATCAACTCGTTCTTTTCCAGCTTTTTATCCGAAGGATGATGATGCGGATTTGCCGAGTTTTCACCGAAAGAAACGATATTTTCAAACGCAAGAGTATCCGCGCCGAGACGGATCATCTCAAACATAAGTTCCGCCGAAATTTCTCTCTCGGTAACGCCGGGCTTTATGATAGGGATGATTTTTGCAAGAGCTTTTTCGGCTATTCTCTGCGAGTTTTCTATTTTTGCTATTTCATCGTCGGTTTTTACAGCGCGCTTTGCCGCGAGTATTGCTCCCGCCGGCTTAAATGTATAATCCGAAAGCGTCGATTTTATATTTTTAAATTCGGCCACCGTGATATAATCCTCTTCATATCCCACGGTTTTTGTGCCGAGCCTTTTCAACTCGCGGTTTACGGTATCGTATAATTCGGAAAATTTTACTATTATTACCGTAAAATCGGCAAGTTCTTTTTTAGCGTAATTTTCGTATCGGAAATCGGTAAAATACAGCTTTTCGTTTTCAGTCAAAACGGCAAGACCGAACGAAGTATCTATTCCCGTAAAATAGTTTCTGTTGGCGGCCGAATGCACCATATAAGCGTCAATCTTGTTATCGAACATATTACCTCCGCTTTGTATTATAACATACAAGTATGTAATGTTCAATCGTTTTTACAGAAATTTTTCATAATAAGTGCGTCGGAAGTTTGCGTGCCGTCCGACTCGCATACCATATACGGAGTGAGTTTGTACTCGTTTATTACTTTTGCAAGCAACTCGTAATCGGGGCCGTATGTTGTGTCGGCAAAAGTCAGATGGCATATTTCGCCGCCGGGACCGTATTTGATCTTTGAAAAATGTATGTGCATATTGCGTGTTTTTTCGTCTCCGAGTCCGTCGGCGGTCAGATCGATTATTTTACGGAAATCGTCGGCGGTCTTTAAGCCGCCTTGCATATAGCAGTTTATATGCCCGAAGTCAAAACACGGATAAAGCGCCGGATCGATCTTGCAAAAATCTATTATCTCCTCAACTCTGCCTATCTGGCGCATTTTCCCCATGGTCTCGGGGCAAATGATATAATCGGTAAACGAGCCGTCGAACGTGTCGTGGACGTTTTGCATGAGGAGCGCTATGTTGCGTTTGCACAACTCAACGGCTTCCTCGCGTTGCATGTCGCCGCAACTCGCCGGATGAAAGACCACGCGCCTGCCGCCCATCTTTTTAACGGCGGATATCGACGACAGAATGTATCCGACCGATTTTTCTATCATGGAACCGGATTTGTTGGAAAAATTCGTATAATACGGAGCGTGGGCGCTTATTTCTATTCCGTATCCGGCAAATTCTTCCCCGATCTTCGCCGCTCCCGCATCGCCTATTGTGACTCCGCGACCGAAGGAATATTCAAAGGCGTTTAGCCCAAGCGAGTTTAACCACGCGGCCTCTTCGTAAGTATGTTTGTGTCCTGTCGCATAAAATTCTTCCGAGTTTCCCGAAGGCCCTATTTTTATCATGTTCGTTTTATCTCCATTGAGCGTCTCGCATTATCTGTTCGCGTAGTTTTTCCGGAGAATCGAATTTTTTTATCTCCCGTAATCCGCGAACAAATTCGACACTTATATCTTTACCGTAAATATCGCCGTCAAAGTCTATCAACATTGTTTCAACGCTTAGGACGCTTTCTCCGAAAGTCGGCTTGTGTCCTACGTTTGTGACCGATTTGTAAACTTTTCCGTCCAGATAAGCTTTTGTAGCGTATACGCCTATCCGAGGCAGTAATTTGTCCTTGCCGCACGACACGTTTGCCGTAGGAAAACCGAACAGTTTACCCACGCCTCTGCCGTGGCATACTTTGCCGTCTATAAAATAAGGATGTCCCAAAAGCCCGGCGGCGGACTCGATATCGCCGTCACGCAAACGAGAGCGGACCAGTGTGCTGGATATACGGATATTATTTAGTTCCACGGGTTGTATTATGTCACACATAATATTATTTTCTTTACAAAAACCGTTTAATAATTCCGTGTCTCCTTCCGCATTTCTGCCGAATTTGAAATCATGTCCGCAAACTATACCGATTATTTCAAACCGCTCCGTAAGCGAGCTAAGGAATTCGTATTTACCGGTATTCATGAAAGCGCGGTCAAAATCAAAAGCCGCCACCCCGTCCATACCGACGGTTTCAAATAACTTTATACGTTCGGAAAACGTAAATATCAATTTTTCGTTTTTACCCAAAACCGTATAAGGATTATTTTGAAAAGTAACGGCATACGCGCCGCACGCATTTTTTCGCGCGCATGCTTTTGTATGCTCCAACAATGCTCTGTGCCCCGAATGTATGCAATCGAAAAAACCAAGCGCCAGACATATCGGACCGTCATATTGAAATTGCGGTAAAACTATATTCACTGTTAATCTCTTAAATATGTTTTGATCTTTATTATTCCGTCTACGATATGAGCTATACCGAATAATTCGTCTTTGCAGTACAAGGCAAAATCGGTTTCGAGTCGTTCGTACGGGATCTTGATACCGTTAACAAGTTGCCGGTAAAATCCGTCGTCCAGACACACCTTGGGAAGTTTTGAAACGGCGTCTTCAGTTTTGATCAAAGCGCTGTCTTTGATTTCGGACAGTTGCTGTAAAGTTACGCTGTTTTTTATTTCGAATTCGCCGCACTTAACGCGCTTTATCGATACCATTGTGGCAAGCGAGCCGAGTTTTTGCGCTATGTCACGGCAAATACTTCGTATGTAAGTACCCGACGAACAATGTATTCGGAACAAATAAGTATTATCCCGCGTCCGTTTTATAAGTTCAATGGAATATATTTCAACGGCACAGGCGGATAGATCTATGGTCTTGCCTTCGCGCGCCAATTTATAAGAGCGCACTCCGCCAACGCTTTTTGCGCTGTACGCGGGAGGTATCTGCATCTGTACGCCTGTAAACGACGGTAATATTTGCTCTATTTCGTCGAGCCGCGGTATAGAATCCGTTCTGTCCAAAACTTCTCCGTCGCCGTCGAGAGTATCGGTGACGTAACCGAATTCGAATTCGGCTTCGTATACTTTGTCTTTAGTGAGAAAATAGTCGAACAGCCTGGTCGCCTTACCCACTCCCAGTAACAGCACACCTTCACCGGCAGGATCCAGCGTGCCCATGTGCCCTATCGTCTTTGTGCCCAAGATCTTACGGCATGCGACCACCGCGTCGCTGCTTGTGATACCTTTCGGCTTGTACAGGTTCAATATACCTTTCACAGATCCATACCATCGGTAACCGATTTGACAACTTTACGGACTACGTCTTCGTACATTCCGCTCACAGAGCAACCAGCGGCAAGTTTGTGACCGCCTCCGCCGAATACCGCCGCGGCGGTTGCGACGTCGACGCTTTTGGAACGGTAACTTACCTTATATTGAGGAGTATTCTGCTCGGTTATACAAACTGCGACTTCCACCGAGCCGATCATCATACCGTAATCGATTATGCCCTCGGTATCCGCCAACACGCAACCGCAATCTTCGAGATCGGAAATACGCACCGATATCACGCATATCTTACCGTCGGCAAAAAAACGCATGGACTGTATCGCTCTTGCGATAAGCTTTGTTTTACCTACGGTAGCACTTTTGTAAATTTTACCGGCAATCTTACTTACGTCTATATTATAGGAAGAAAGTACAGACGCTATTTCGAATACGCGGGCATTGGTGTTGTTGTGCATAAAATGCCCTGTATCCGTAGAAAGACCGACAAACAAGCAAAAAGCTACCTCGTCGTTTACGGCGTTTAACGGATGTAATATGTCAAACAACACTTCGCACGTACTGCTTGCATCCGGCATTACTACATTGTGCTTTGCAAAACGGTTGTTCGTTTTGTGATGATCGATATTCAGCGACAATTTAGCTTTATCAAGATATCCTATATACTTGCCCAATCTGAAATTATCGGCGCAATCAACACATATCACAGTGTCGTAATCTTTTTCGTTTCTTACGTCGAGGACATCGAAATCCGGCATAAACGCAAAATGTTGAGGCCGCGGAGAATCAAACACAAAATCGCAACGTCTTCCGCTATTGATACAATAACGTCTAAGAGCAAGCCCGGCGCCGATACAATCGCCGTCGGGCCGCTGGTGACCAATTATAAGAATGTTTTCGGCATTTTCAACGATCTCGGTCAGCGTCATTCTTCTTTATTTCCTCTAATAGCTTATCTATTTGCGAACTGTATTGCAACGATCTGTCCAATATAAAAGTCAATTCGGGTATAGTCCTCAAATCATGGAATTCTTTAGAGAGCTCTTTACGGATAAATCCTGCCGAACGGCACAGCGTTTCGTACGTTTCCTTTCCGTGCCCGTCTTCTATACCGCCGTATATTTCCACGCGTACTTTTGCCGTTTTAAGGTCTTTTGCGACTTCGACCGAAGTAACGCTTATCATTGAAGATATGCGCGGGTCTTTCAGTTTCGATATTATCTGCGAAAGCGTTTTCCGCATTTCGCTGTTTATCCGTTCGGTCCTGTAACTCATATAATTATTATTTTACCGCTTCTAAAATGTATGCTTCGATCTCGTCGTTTTCGCGTATATCGGTATACGTATCCACATTGATACCGCACTCGTGTTCTATGCCAACTTCTTTCACATCTTCTTTGAAGCGTTTAAGCGTAGTGATCGTTCCTTCGCAAATAACGCTTCCGTCACGGTAAACGCGCACCTTACTTCCACGCACCATTTTGCCGGAAAGCACGTACGAGCCTGCGATCGCGCCCACACCGGTTATCTTGAATACATTGCGCACTTGAGCTCTGCCGAGGAGCACTTCGTTATATTTGGGTTCGCCCAAGCCGAGAACAGCCCGTTCCATATCGTCGATACATTCGTATATAACGTGATACAAACGGATATCAATACCGTTACTTTCCGCCAACGCCTTGGACTCGTTATCGGGTCGGACGTTAAATCCTATTATTATCGCTTTGGAAACTTCGGCGAGCATCAAGTCGGAGTGATTTATCGCGCCTACGCCGCCGTGCACTACGGTAACTTTAACTTCCTCGTTGGCAAGTTTAAGAAGCGAATTGCGTAACGCTTCCACTGAGCCTTGAACGTCGGCTTTTATTATGACATTAAGTTCCTTTTTCTCGCTCTCGCTGAACTTATTGAGCATATCGTCCCAAGTAACTTTAGTGCCCTGGTTGGCCTGCTCGTTCTTGATCTTAGCCACGCGCTCGGCAACGACCTGACGCGCCATTTTGTCGTCGGATACGACAAACATGTTTTCTCCGGCATTGGGAACTTCGGAAAAGCCGAGTATCGAGACGGGCATACTGGGCCCCGCTTCCTTTACCGTTCTGCCCTTGTCGTCCGCCATAGCGCGTACTTTGCCGGTCACGCATCCGGAAACCACATAGTCTCCGACATGCAACGTGCCGTTTTGGACAATAACGTTTGCTATGGGTCCCTTGCCTTTATCCAGTCTGGCTTCGATTATAGCCGCTTTAGCGCTGCGCTTGGGATTAGCCCTGTAATTGTTGTATTCGGCTAAAAACAGTATAGTTTCCAAAAGTTTTTCTATACCCTCGCCGGTCTTAGCCGAAATAGGCCCCATCATCGTATCGCCGCCCCACTCGTCGGATACGAGTCCGTATTCGGTAAGAGACTGCTTGATTTTTTCTATGTTAGCGCCGGGTTTGTCTATTTTATTGATAGCCACAATGACGGGCACTTCGGCTGCTTTGGCATGGTTTATCGCTTCAACGGTTTGCGGCATTATACCGTCGTCGGCGGCTACCACAAGTATAGCCATATCGGTCACGCGGGCGCCGCGGGCACGCATCTCCGTAAACGCTTCGTGTCCCGGCGTATCCAAGAACGTGATCTTTTCGTTCTTGCATACGACGGAATACGCGCCTATATGCTGCGTTATACCGCCCGCTTCTCCCGAGGCTACGGCGGTTTTGCGTATGGCGTCCAACAGCGAAGTTTTGCCGTGGTCCACATGTCCCATAACAGTGATTATGGGCGGGCGTTTTACAAGATCTTTTTCGTCGTCGACCTCGTCGTGCTCAGCTTCGAGCAGTTCTTCCTTGGTCTGTTCGAGTTTTAGCTCCAACTCAACGCCCAATTCGTTTGCAACAAGCTCCATCGTGGGAAAATCGACCACGCTGTTGATGTTCGTCATAATACCGAGTATCATGAGCTGCTTTATTATGTCCTGAGCAGTCTTGCCTATTTTTTCGCTCAAAATCTTAACGGTAAGATTTTCGGTAGTGATCACCGCCTTTTCTATCTTGGCGGGAACAAAGACCTGCTGCTCTTTTTGCTTGCGGTTTTTGAGCTTACGCGTGCCCATACGTTCTTCGTCGAAATCTTCCTGAATGAAGCCTTTGCGTATGAGCGTACGCTTGTTCATGCCCTTTTTGTCGTCGTTGGGCTTGGAATATTCTTTCTTTTTGTCAAACGGTTTACGCGTATTGTTCTGTACCGGCGGAGCCATATCGGCGCGCGGCAAAACCGGGCGTTTTGCTCCTCCGGCAAGCGGACGTGGTCCGAGATTGCGCGTCGCCGCACCGTTCTGGGAACGGGGGCCCGTCGGACGTGAAATACTTTGAGGCGGTCTCGGCGGAATCGGCTTCATTACGCCGCGGATATAGCTCGGCGTAGTATCGAACTGTTTGGTACGTATCGTGGGCTCGGCTTTCGGCGCGGGAGCCGCGGTTTCCTTTTTATCGCTTTCTTCCGCTTTTACCGGTTGCGCTTGCACCGCCGGCACGGGCTCGGGCCGATCTTCCTTCGGAGGCAACGGCAAAGGTTGTTTTTGAGGAGCCGCGGCTTCGGCTTTCTTTTGCTGTTCTTCGCGTTTCATGCGCTCGACGGCGCGTTCGCGCTCCTTAAATTCGCCGATTATGCCGTCGATCTTCCGTCGGGCGCTTTTGATATTGTTGAGCAGTGCAGAAAGCTCGCCCTGAGTTTTCAGAGCGTTCAATCTTTTGATATTGCCGAACTTGCTTTCTTCTTTTTCGGTTTCCGTGTTTTTGACTGTTGTTGTCAATTACTTTACCTCCGAATAGTTTAAGTGGTAGTTGTCGCTCAGATTATTAAGCATTGCCTGAGCCATTTGTTTGTCGGTCACTCCGATAACTTTGCAGTTAAGTCTGCCGACAGCGTATTGCAATTCTTTTTCTGATACTATTACCGGTATATGCTTTTTTTCCGAAAGTCTTGATATTCTTTTCTTTGCATTATCAGACGCGGAGCCGCACATACAGATAACATAATACGTTTTTCTCGAATCCTCCAGACTGTCGCTTCCGTAAATTACCTTTCCGGCTTTTACGGCAAAGCCGAGCATAGATTCGACTTTTTCTTTATTCACTTATCTTAGACCGTAATTCCTCGTAAATTTCGTTAGGTATCATGCAATCCAGATGTTTTGCAAGCAGTCCTTTCGCGCATTTGCCGATACATTTTTCATTCATGCAAACATAAGCGCCGCGTCCGTTCTTTTTTCCCGTCCCGTCTATGCCCACAGTACCGTCCGGCGCGCGGACGATACGCAATAGGTCCTTTTTATCGAACATTTGTCTGCAAGCTATGCACATTCTTTGCGGACTTTTTTTTACGGACAAACTATTCAAGGTCGCCGAGGTCCTCGTCGAACAAGTCGGTATCTATTGCGGGAGCAGGAGTTTCAACGGTTTGAACTTCTTCCGCCGGCTCGACTTCTTCCTCTTTCATTAAAGACGAGTAAGGCTTGACGTCTATCTTCCAACCGGTAAGACGCGCCGCAAGACGCGCGTTTTGACCGTCTTTACCTATCGCCAAACTCAACATATCGTCCATTACAACGGCTTTCGCGGTTTTTTCCTCGTCGTTTACCTGCACCATAACTACTTTTGCTGGACTGAGCGCTCTTGCGATGAATTCCAGAATATCGGGGCACCAATGTATGATATCTATCTTTTCTCCGCCGAGTTCCGAAACTATTGCGTTAACGCGCATACCGCGGTTACCTACGCATGCGCCCACCGCGTCGATGTCCTTATCTTCCGTGTATACGGCCATCTTTGTACGGTAACCGGCTTCGCGGACAATGGCCTTTATGCTTACAAGTCCCGCCGCGATTTCCGGCACTTCTATTTCAAACAAGCGTTTTACAAATCCGGCGACAGTACGCGATACAATTATCTGAGGCCCTTTGGGACCGGTTTTGATTTTTTTGACAAATACTTTGATCTTATCGCCGACGTTGAATTTATCGTTTGGCGCCTGATCCTGCGGCATGAGGACCGCTTCGAGTTTGTTTATCTCTACGTAAACGTTTTTGCCTTCGAGTCTACGCACGACGCAAGTTACGAGTTCGTCTTCTTTTTGACTGAGTTCGCTATATGCGAGTTCGCCTTCCACTTCGCGGAGCTTTTGCATGATGACTTGTTTAGCTGTCTGCGCGGCAATACGCCCGAACTCGCGGGCGGATATTTCTTCGCTCACCGTATCGCCAATCTTGTATTTGCGGTTCAATAGACGCGCGTCCTCAAGGCTTATCTGCGTGTCTTTGTCCTCTACCTGTTCCACCACAGTAAGATACGCGAAAATTTTGATAGTATTACGCTCGGGAAGCAGTTTTACGTCTATCGCTTTACTGGTCCCGGTATGCTTTTTGTACGCAATGACAAGGGCTGTTTCCAATGCCTCGATAAATACCGACTTTTTAATGCGTTTTTCTCTTTCCAAGTCGTCCAAAGCCAAGAAAAAATCCTTACTTACCATTTGTGTGTATCCTCCACTTTATTCAAATCTTACCAGCGGTCTGACAAAAGCTATCCTTGACGTTTCGATGCTTTCCTCGCCCGACGGAGAAGATATTTTTACCGTATTCGCGCCCTTTTCCAACAATACGCCCTCGTAATACTTTTTGCCTTTGAGCGGCGCGTATAGCTTGATCTCGACCTCTTTGCCGTAGTTGCGCTCATAATCGCGCTGCGTCTTAAAAGGACGGTCCAGTCCGGGAGACGATATATTGAAAACATAAGGTTCGTCGCCCGTAGGGTCTAATTCGTCTATAACCGGATTTACCGCAAGATGGACTTTTTCACAGTCGTCTATGGTGACTCCGCGCGGAATATCTATAAACACCGTTAAAGTCATACCTTCCGGTTTTTTGACGTATTCCACGTCAACGACCTCGTAACCCATTTCTTCTATCATGGGCGTCAGCGCCTGTTTTGTAATTTCCGCAACGTTTTTCAAAAAAGTCCTCTACATAAAGTTGAGAGCGGACTTTAAGCCCACTCTCAATGCAACATATTTAAGCTATAAATATTTTAACACACCGACAGTAAAATTGCAAGCGTTTTATCAGAGTTTTTCAGCCAATTTCATAAATACTTCCATGGTAGCCCACGCGTCGTATACGGCTCTGTGCGCACCTTTGTTTTCAACTCCGAAAAATTTGGTCAAAGTGCCCAATTTATAGTTTTTCAAACCGGGATAATAGGTCTTTGCGAGAGACAACGTGTCCATTAGCATATTGTCGAAATATATTCCCAGCGGCTCTCCGTACGCTTTTATAAATCCGTGGTCGAACTGAACGTTTTGTCTGACAAGTATCGCGCCGTCGACAAACTTGTAAAAGTCGGGCAAGACCTGATCCACGAGCGGTTTGCCCTGAACGTCGGAATTTTCTATATGCGTGAGTTTTATTATGCGTTCGGGAAGCGGCTCGCACGGATCTATAAAGGTAGAGAAAGTTTCCGTTACTTTGCCGTCGACTACTTTTACGGCGCCGATCTCTATTATTTTATCGGTATCGGGATTAAATCCTGTTGTCTCGATATCGAATACACAAAAAGTTTTTCCTATCGAAAACTTAGGGACCGACGCGGTCTCTTTTACCGCGTCGAACAGAGAATATTGCTTTTTCTCCACATACTTTTCCGGAAAAACCGTCGCGTATTCGTCCGGCACGCGTCTGCGCAATCTGTTGGGCACAAAGTTTTCCGGCAAAGTGCACAAACAAATATCTTTTATGATAAAAGTTTTCGCGCCTTGTCCACGGTACGTATCCTCGTCCACTTTGCCGCGGGCGACTATTTGTTTACCGGGTATAAGCAACGAAAACTGATCCACGGTCTTTTTTGTGGGAAAATACACGCACGATATCTTTCCGGTAAAATCTTCTATGGAAAACTTGAAAAACTTTTTGTCCGAACGTTCTTCACCCTCTTTGGGTTTACGATACTGCTCGTATATTTTTGACAGAGTTCCGCAAAGCACGGCGTTTTCTTTTGGCGCGGTAACGTCGGAAATATAGCCGGCGGGCTCGTATATTATTCTTCCGATAAAGTCATCTACGTTCTGCGGACGAATGAGTCTTCCTTCGTCCGGTCGGTCGAGAACGTAATTACTGCGTGTTACGCTCTCCGTAATCTTGACATCGGTATTTCCGGTAGATGATATCGCCACGCTTACTTTCTCGCAAAACGACGCTTGCAAAAAATCGTCGATCTTGCTTTCTATATTCTGCATAACGCAATATTCATAAACGCTTTGCTGTAAAATAAGTTCGATGGTATAAGCATCGTCCGTTTTATTACATCTTACGTCTTTATCGCATATCGTATTCGCTAAGGTCGGAAAACCGGACAGAAAAGCAAAAAAGTCGGCTTTGAAAAAGTCGAAATCAAAATGGCTTTTTTTAAGATTTATCTTTATTTCGGCGCCGCTTTTTATGAGTTTGCGCAATGTTTCTTCTATGTAGTCTTTTCTGCTTTGAACTATCGAATCATGCTCCGCAGGATAAATAAAATTAAAATCGCACGTACCTTTGCGCACATTTACGTTTACCGACGACAGCTTGATAAAATCAAACTTGTTTTCGGTAGTTTCATTGAATTTGACGAGTATTTTTTCCATTGTACCGTTATCGCAATTTTTTATCCGTCTATAAGCTCTTTCAGCTCGCTTACGATTTTATCGTTAGACACTGTTTTAATAATTTTTCCTCTGGAAAATATCACCGACCGCTCTTTTCCGCCGGCTACTCCGAGATCGGCGTCGGCGGCTTCTCCGGGACCGTTCACCACACAGCCCATAACCGCAACTTTAAGAGGTTTATCGACGTTTACGAGCATTTTAGAGACTTCTTCGTAAATATGTTCGAGATCAACTTTGCATCTTGAACATGTCGGGCAAGAAATTATTTCGCAACCGCTTCGTTTGCCGAGAGCCTGCAGTATTTGCTTTGCGACGGAAACTTCGCAAACAGGATCTCCCGTAAGCGATACCCGCACGGTATCTCCTATTCCGTCTAACAAAAGCGAACCGATCCCCATCGCCGATTTTATTATACCGTAAGTTCTGGCGCCGCTCTCGGTTATCCCGAGGTGTAAAGGATAATCCGTTTTATCGTTAAGCAACCGGTACGCTTTCGTACAAATATTTACGTCGGACGCTTTGACCGATAACACTATGTCGTAAAATCCGAATTTTTCAAGTAACGCGACATGTTTTAACGCGCTTTCGCACAATGCTTCGGGCGTGCGGCCGTATTTATCCGATATTTCTTTTTGCAACGAGCCGAGATTGACTCCTATGCGTATGGGAGTGGAATTGGCTTTGCATACATCTACCAGTTTATGTACGTTTTCGTCGCTACCTATATTTCCGGGATTTATCCTAACCTTTGAAAATCCCAGCTCGCTGCACGCCGCCGCAAGTTTCCAATCGAATTGTATATCGGCTACGAGCGGTATCGGTGCGGAAGCCATTATTTTTTTGCACGATATCATATCTTCGTCGTTACAGACGGCAAGACGCGCTATATCGCAACCTTCTTTGGCCAAAGCGCGGATTTGAGAAATTGTCGCGGCGGTATCGGCGGTATCGGTGTTGGTCATCGATTGTATCGATACCGGAGCCGTGCCTCCTATCGTAACATCGCCTACTTTTATTGTTTTTTTCATTTGCCGACCGCCTCCCGCTTTAACGCAACGCAAACCCCAGAATATCTATAATGACCACAAACGCCATAATGAGCAATAACCCTATTGTGTGGATATAATTCTCAACCTTACGGTTTATCGGTTTTCCGCGTATCCACTCTATTGTCGTAAATATCACTTTCGAGCCGTCCAGAGCCGGTATAGGTAAAAGATTGAACAGTCCGAGATTGCTTGCGATAAGCGGCAGCAAAATAAATATGTTGCGCCAGTTTGCAGCGGCGACATCCGCCATCATGCTTACCGTACCCACCGGACCCGTCATAGATGTAATAGCAACTTTACCGCATATCAAATCAAAAAAGCTTCCCAATATGGTCCATGACATTTTGGCGGTAAAAGGTATGCAATATATGAACGCGTCTCCGACGCTTTTGTTGTCGTATATTCTGGTGGATTCAAATCCGAATCCGTCGTATTCTTTACCTTCGGGACTGACAACGGTTTGTACCGCAAGAGGAATATCGAGTTCTTTCCCGTTTCGTAAAACCGTTACCGTGACCGTATCGCCTAATTTGATATTCGCCGTAAGATCCTCAAACGTGTTCATTATATTTATGTCTTTACCGTTTACGCCTACGATCTCGTCGCTTTCTTCCAAATAACAATACGGCGTATCGCTCTCCGGAGGAGTGTAAACGCGCGTAACTTGAGGTACTGCAAACCCTACAATCAGAATAAATAAAAAAGAAAAAATCACTGCGGACAAAATATTGAAAACACCGCCGGCCAACAATACTATTATTCTTTTCCACGGTTTTTCATCCACAAACGAACGGACGTCGGGGTCGGCGCTCTCTTCCGCCTCGCCTTCAAACGCGCAAAAACCTCCGAGAGGAATCAGCCGCAAAGAAAACACTTCGCCGTTTTTCTTCTTTTTGCTCAACAGCTTAGGGCCGAATCCGACCGAAAATTCGTTTATTTTGAATTTTAGTATTTTTCCCGCAATGTAATGCCCGAATTCGTGTATTATAACCATTACAAGCAAGATCACGATCGCAAGAAGAATGTATAAAAACGTTGTCAAAATCTACTCCGTGATTATTTATAGTCCCTCATAAGTTTTTCGTAAATCCGCGTGTGCGTCGCATAAATCTCGTCATACGTAGTCTCGTTTCGTATTTCGGAATCGTCAAGCGTATCCGCCACTAATTTTGCAATATCGGTAAACGAAATCCTGTTATCCAGAAAAAGTTGGACGGCGGCTTCGTTGGCGGCGTTCAAAATATTCGAAGCATTTCCGCCCGCATAAATGCTCTGTTTGGCTATCTCGGGCAAAACAAACACGTCAGTTCTAGGCGGCAAAAACGTCAACGCGCCCGTAAGAGGCAGCGGCGCGACATCCGACGGGATACGTTCGGGATAAGTAAATGCCAGTTGAATGGGGAGTCTCATATCCGGAGCCGACATCTGGGCTATAACGGCGCCGTCGGCGTATTCCACCATGGAATGTATCACGCTTTGCGGATGGATGACGTAATCTATATCGAGCGTATCGAACAGCCACCTTGCCTCTATTATTTCCAAGCCCTTGTTCATCATAGTCGCGCTGTCGACGGATATTTTTTGTCCCATGCGCCATATCGGATGGTTTACGGCTTGTTGCGGCGTTACCGCTTTTAAGTTTTCGGCGGGATATCCGTAAAACGGTCCCCCGCTCGCCGTAAGTATCAACCGCTTTACGTTCCGTTTTTCTCCGCACATAAGGCACTGCCATATAGCGGAATGTTCGCTGTCTACCGGAATTATGCGCACGCCCTTTTGTACGGCCTTGGAAGTGACTAACGCTCCGCCGGCTACAAGCGATTCTTTATTGGCGAGAGCGACCGTCTTACCGTTTTCTATCGCCGTTAAAACGCTTTTGAGACCTACGCAACCGACTACGGAAACAAGAACTATATCGCAGTCGACCGACGCGGCATCGGTAAGAGCGCTTTCCCCGCATCCGACCGTACAACAAAGAGAATTTTTCACATCGGCGTAATACTTTTCGTCGCAGATACCGACATAATCCGGAACGTATTTTTTTGCCTGCGCCACAAGAAGATCTACGTTCTTATTTGCCGTAAGCGCTGCTACTTTAAACTTTTCGGGATACTTGTCGACTATTTGTAACGCCTGCTTACCGATAAATCCGGTGCTGCCTATTATAGCTATCTTCTTCATGCGACTATATGATGAGAAAACTCATGTATATATATATGACTACCGCATTTAACATCATTCCGTCTATACGGTCGAGCACTCCTCCGTGTCCGGGCAAAATATTGCCGTAGTCTTTTATACCGCAACGCCGTTTCAAATACGATGCAACAAGATCCCCTATCTGCGTAAACACCGCCCCTAACAATCCGAGCATAAGAAAATGCACAATGTTTATTGCGGTTCCGCTTACAAGCAAAGCCGTATTCAGCAATTCGTACCGGGCGAAAATAAATACTAACATGGCTCCGCCTATCCCGCCAAGCAGGCCGCCTATAGCTCCGGACACTGTTTTCTTTGGACTGATTTTCGGACACAGTTTCGGTCCCTTCAGAAGCGAGCCGACAAAATAAGCAAACGTATCCGTAAGGCATGAAACGATAAATATCAACAGTATTGCGTTTACGCGATACTGCATGTAAAAATAGTTCACTCCCAACATATATGCCAGAATGGTGACGGGATATATCATTGCAAGCAACGTGGACATCGCGTTGCGTATCGTTTTAGTCTTGCTCGCTCCGCAGTACAAAAAACAGATGGCGATCATTATTGCGAGAACACCGAAATATCCGGCGAGACCCATTCCTTCGCTGAGATATTTTTCCACAAAGTAAAACGCGATATAACCGAAAAATACGTATAATACGACAAACAGATCGACCGCCGGCGAAAACTTTTTCGCAAGCGCGCGGCACATTTCCAAACCGGCGCCGATAGCTATCATCAGCACGAAAATATCAAAAAAGATTTCGTTGACGTAAATCGACAAAAGTATTGTACCGACGTAAACCGCCGCGATAAATATTGCTGTGATGGAACGTGTCTTCATGATTTGATTTTTCCGAATCTGCGGTCGCGCATAGCGTACTCGTTGAGTATTTCGTATAATTTCTTTATATCGAGATCCGGCCACAATATTTTCGTAAATATCAGTTCGCTGTATGCGCACTGATACAACATAAAATTACTGAGGCGCGATTCTCCTCCGGTGCGTACTATAAGGTCGGGATCGGGTATATCGGAAGTATATAATAAAGAGGAAAGTTCGTCGGCCGTTATATGCTTGCCTCCGTCTACGGCGGCATTGACTGCGCGAAGCATCTCGTCGCGCGCTCCGTAATTAAGAGCTATATTAAGCGTACCGCGAGTACACTCTTTACTGGACGCCACCGCTTCCGAAATAATATTACGCAAACTCTCGGGAAAATATGATATATCTCCCATCACGGTTATACGTATCCCGTTATCGAGCATCTCACCCAAAAACTCCGTAAAATACTCCTGCATGAGCGCGAACAACGAGTTTACTTCATCTTCGGGTCGATTCTTATTCTCGGTAGAAAAAGCGAAAACAGTAACATAACGCATGCCGATATCAAAACAGGCGTTAACTATCTTGCGCATCGTTTTTACGCCTTCTCTGTGTCCGGCTTTGCGCGGCAACAAGCGCTTTTTCGCCCATCTGCCGTTTCCGTCCATAATAAAGGCTATATGCCCGGGTAAAACCTCGGGCAGTTTGTCAGATCTCAAGAATTTCAGATTCCTTGTCTTTTAAAAGTTTATCTACCGATTCTATATATTTGTCAAGCGTTTTTTGAACGTCTTTTTCGTATGAAGACACTTCGTCCTCAGTGATAACGTTATCCTTTTTCAGCTTTTTCAAACTATCCATGATGTCGCGCCGTTCATTGCGTAAAACGACTTTGGTATCTTCGGAAATACGTTTTACCTGCTTAGTAAGATCTTTGCGGCGTTCTTCGGTAAGTTGCGGAAACACAAGGCGGATGGTTTTTCCGTCGTCGGTGGGATTGATGCCTATATCCGACGCGTTTATTGCCTTTACAACTTCTTTGAGCATGCTCACATCGTAAAGCGAAATTACAAGCATGCGTGCTTCCGGTACGGTGATGGTAGCCATTTGCGACAACTGCGTAGGCGTGCCGTAATAGTCCACGGTTATTTTATTCAATATTTGCGGATTGGCTCTGCCGGCGCGTATAGATAAAAATTCCGATTTAAGATGATCGAACGCTTTGTTGAGTTTGGTTTCGAATTTGTCAAATTCTTCTTTGACCTGCGGGTTGGATATTGCCATGATCTCCTCCGATCCGTTTTTTACAATTATAACAAATTAAGAAACATAACACAACTGTTTTAGCAGATTATTGTGCCTACTTTTTCTCCCGTCGCGGCGCGCACCAGTCCGTTTTCGGTATTCAAGCCGAAAGCGATTATCGGTATATTGTTTTCCATACACATGGTGATGCTCGTTATATCCATCAAGTGGAGTTCTTTGTTGATAACGTCCATGTACGATATTTTATCGAATTTCTTGGCCTTGGGATTAGTCTTGGGATCGCTGTCGTAAAGTCCGTCAACGTTTTTAGCCATAAGCAAAACGTCCGCTTTTATCTCGGCGGCGCGCAATGCTGCTCCGGAGTCTGTGGAAAAATACGGATTCCCCGTTCCGCAGGCAAATATAACGATCCGACCGCACTCGAAATGCTTTAACGCTTTTCTCAAAATATACGGCTCGGCTACCGCGGGAATACTCAATGCCGTTTGAACTCGCGACTGCACTCCCTCTTTTTCGATAGCGTCTTGAAGCGCCAACGCATTCATTATAGTAGCGAGCATGCCCATGTGGTCGGCAGTCACTCGGTCCATATCGGTGCCCTGTCTGCCTCTCCAGAAGTTGCCCCCGCCAACGACCACAGCTATCTGCATACCGCTGTTATGCAACTTTACGAGTTGCGAAACCACCATTTTAACGGTATCGGGATCTATGCCCACTCCTTTTTCTCCCGCAAGAGCTTCGCCGCTGATTTTCAATAAAATACGCTTATACATGATTTTTCTCCGTTATGAATGTATTGGCTATAAAAGAATGGGACACCAAAACTTCGGTGTCCCGTTACAATTATAATCGATTTATTTATTTTGCATTTTCGCAACTTCTTCGGCAAGGTTATCGACTTTCTTTTCAAGTCCCTCGCCCATTACAAAACTTGCGAACCGCGTTATTTTTACCGAACTTCCGACTTTCTTTGCAAAATCGGAAACAAGCTGACCAACCGTAACATCGGGATTTTTCACAAATTCCTGTTCTACGAGGCATATCTCTTTATAGAACTTTTTAATGCGTCCGGCGATTATTTTTTCGGCGACGGCGGCGGGTTTGCCTTCGTTCATCGCCTGAACTTTGAGAATCTCTTTTTCATGTTCGGTTTCTTCGGCGGGTACTTCCTCCGGACAAACGAATTTGGGCGACGACGCAGCGATGTGCATTGCGATATCGTGGCACATAGCGGTAAAATCGGCATTGCCGTTGATGTCCTTTTCGGTCTCGACTTCGAGCAATACGCCTATCTTGCCGCCCATGTGGAGATAGAATTCTTCTTTGCCGCTTTTGGTGGCAAATCTTACGAATCTACGGACGGAAAGTTTTTCTCCTATTTTGGCAGTGGCATTGTTAACAAGATCGGTAACGGTGGATTTTTTATCCGACACCGACACGGAAGAAAGCAGAGTTTCAAGGTCGGCGGGATCGGTTTCGGCAACCTGGCGCGCGACAGCAGTGCCGAGTTCGACAAACGTGTCGGACTTTGCAACGAAATCCGATTCGCAGTTTACTTCGGCAAGCGCGCCTACTTTTCCGTCGGCGCTTATATATGCGGCAACGATACCTTCGCTGGCTATGCGCGACGCCTTTTTGGCGGCGATATTAACGCCCTGCTCGCGAAGATACTCGGCTGCTTTTTCCATATCTCCGTCGGTAGCTGTGAGCGCTTTTTTGCAGTCCATCATTCCCGCTCCGGTTTGTTCTCTGAGTTTTGCAACGTCTTTTGCTGTAAAAGCCATTTCGGTATCCTCCTTATTCCGCGTCGTTTGCAGACGCTTCAACGTTTTCCGCTTCCGCTTTTTCACGCGCGGCGGCAGCTTCTTTTTCCTTTTCTTCCGCCATCTGCGCTTCTATTTGACGGCGCGCGGCAAGACCTTCTTCGCCCTCGCGAGCTTCGATGACGGCGTCCGCCATAGCTCCGGCAATAAGTTTTATGGCGCGTATAGCGTCGTCATTGCCGGGAATAACGTAATCCACTTCGTCGGGGTTACAGTTTGTATCGACTATTCCCACGATTGGTATACGCAAACTGCGCGCCTCGGCAACTGCAAGATGTTCTTTTTGCGGATCGACCACGAACAGCGCGCCGGGCAATGTGCGCATATCTTTAATACCGCCGAGATTTTCTTCCAATTTATCGCGTTCGGCAATAAGTTTTATTACTTCTTTTTTGGGAAGAACGTTAAACTCGTTCATCTTTTCCATTTGGTTGAGTTTGTTGAGACGCTCTATACGCGAACGTATGGTCGTAAAGTTGGTAAGAGTGCCGCCGAGCCAACGGGATTTCATGTAAAACATTCCGCACTTGGTAGCTTCCTGTGCGATAGCTTCCTGAGCCTGCTTTTTGGTGCCTACGAAAAGAATGTTTTTTCCGCTTGCAGCCACTTCTTTGATGAATGCGTACGCTTCGTCGATAAGACCAACGGTTTTTTCGAGATTTATGATATAAATATCATTTCTCGCCGTATAAATGTACTTCTTCATCTTGGGATTCCATTTCCTGGTCGGGTGTCCGAAGTGCACGCCCGCTTCCAGAAGTTGTTTCATCGAAACAACGTTTGCCATATTTTTACCTCCTGTTTATACCTCCCCGTTCATCAACTTTGTACCGAGAATAAGGCATAAAAAAATTTACCTTACCCAACAGCGGAACAAATCCGAAACGAGTGTGTATTAAAAACCTAATGAATTATATCATATAGCGCCGTAAAGTGCAAACGTTTTACTGCAACTTTTCAGCTTAAAACAAAATTATTCGTGATGATGGCAACCGCAGTCGCAACCGTCTCCATGGCAGTGTTCGTCGTCGCAACAATCGCATTCGCTGACCGCCTTCAAATATTCGTTGAATACGCATTCAAGCAGTTGTTCGTCGAATAACGGCGTAAAATTCCTTTCTTCGGGAGTATCGCCTTGGGTGTATTCGAAGATCACCGCTTCGTCCTCGCCTATTCCTTCCACCGGCTCGGCGGGTTGCAACAATTCGTAAAACTTTCCGTCAAGCTCTATGCTTGCTATCTCGAGAAATTTTACCGCCTGCTCGTTCTCGTCAAACAATTCGATGATAGAGTCGTCGTCGTAGATTTCAACGTTCGATTTATTTTCTTCCATTTTGTTCACTCCGAAATATTATTTTATACGTTTTTTCGCGTCGAGATAACTTTGAAGTATTATCTGCGCGGAAAGAGTATCTATTACCTGTTTGCGCTTTTCTCTGCGCACATTGCACTCTATGAGCGTGCGTTCCGCGCTCACCGTAGTGAGCCGTTCGTCTTTATACACTACCTCTACGCCGCTTACTTTTTGTAAGACCGTCCCGAAACTCCGGGTCTTGTTTACGCGTTCTCCCATGCTTCCGTCCATATTTATAGGAAGCCCAATAACTACCGACGCAATATTCTTTTCTTTAATAAGCGCGGCGATATGATCGACGTCTTTTCGCATGGATTGCGATTTATAAGTGCCTAAGGGGCTTGCCAGCGTTTCGCTTTCGTCGCTGACCGCCAAGCCTATTCTCGCATCGCCGTAGTCGATCCCTAAAATTCTCATATAACGATTATAACACACTCCCGGCAAAAAAGCAAAACAAAAAGCGGACAAATCTGTCCGCTTTTTATACGATAGGTCAATCCATTTGATTGTTTTCGCAATTTTCTCCGCAGCAGAACTCGTCTTTTTGAGGACAAAGTTTGCTTTTGATCTGCTCCTGCGCGCCGGTGACGGCCTTACGGGCTTTTTTGCTGTTGCTCGCGATGCAAGCGCCTGCAACCATGCCGATAGCCAATCCGACAAACATCGAATTTTTCATGCGTATCTATACCTCCGTTACGAGTATTATAAACGGTACACATGTTTTTTATACGATAAAAGCTACTTATCTTTATTTTTATAATCGGTAAGATAATCGTTTATTGCCGCTTTAATTGCTTCCTCGGCAAGAACGGAGCAGTGCAGTTTTTGTGCCGGTAATCCTCCTAATTCCTCTATAACTTGGGCGTTTGTGATCTTAAGAGCCTCGTCTATGGTTTTTCCTTTAACCATAGCGGTAGCTACCGAGGAGGTTGCGATTGCAGCGGCGCAACCGAATGTTTGAAAACTGACATCTTCTATAATACCGTCGTCGTTTATCTTCATAAAAATTTTCATAATGTCTCCGCAAGCAGCGTTACCAACGCGCCCGACGGCATTTGCATGTTTGATAACGCCTGTGTTCTGCGGAGCCGAAAATTCTTTAATAACTCTTTCGTTATACACTTTTTATATCTCCTTTGAATTCGGCAAAAAGCGGCGATATTTCACGCAACTTATTTACCGTTTCCTGAATTTTATTTACCGTATAATCAACTTCTTCACGCGTATTTTCTTTTCCGAAAGAAAATCTTATACTTCCGTGGGCGATCTCCGGCGGTATTCCCATCGCAAGCAAAACATGCGACGGTTCCAATGAACCGGACGAACATGCCGAACCGGATGAACATGCTATACCGCAAAGATCGAGATTGAGCAAAAGAGATTCTCCTTCGATAAATTCAAATGAAAAATTCGCGTTTTGCGGAAGTCTGTTTTTAATTTCTCCGTTATATTTTACATGTGAAACACATTTTTGTATACTGTCGACAAAGTAATCTCGCAAATCTTTTATGTGCTTATAATTTTTTTCCAAATCTCTGACCGCTATCTCGAGAGCTTTAGCCATGCCCACTACGGCAGGGACATTTGTAGTTCCTCCTCTCATCGTACGCTCTTGATGTCCGCCTATTATCAGTTTATCCGGTTTGACTCCGCTTTTGACATACAAAGCGCCGACGCCTTTGGGTCCGTAAAACTTGTGCGCCGATAAAGTAAGCAAATCGACTCCGAGATCGGATACAGAAACGGGAATACTACCCATTGCCTGCACCGCATCGGAATGGAATAAAACGTCTCGGGAATGAGCGATTTCGCAAAGTTCTTTTATAGGTTGTATGGTTCCTACTTCGTTATTGGCAAGCATTATCGAAACAAGTATAGTATCGCTTCTTATGGCAGACGACAAATCGGACGGCGATATAAGTCCGAAAGGATCGACCGGCAAATAAGTAATTTCGTAACCTTGCGCTACAAGCTGTTTACAGGCTGACATTATTGCTGCATGTTCTATACTGCTCGTAACGATATGTTTGCCTTTTTTCTTTCTTGCTTCGGCAATGCCTTTTATAGCCCAATTATCGGCTTCGGTGCCTCCGGAAGTAAAATATATCTCGGTGGACTTAACGCCCAGGATTTCCGCTATCTTTCGTCGGGCTGAATCAACGGCAAAAGCCGCGTCGCTACCGAAAGAATGTACGGAATCGGCATTGCCGAATTGTTCGGTAAAATACGGCAACATTTCACTCAGTACTTCTTTATCGAGAGGCGTTGTGGCGGAATGGTCGAGATATACGCGCCTATTTGCATTTATAATCATTTAACATGTCCTCTAACGTCGTATTTGAGACTATTTCGTATATGGCGCTGTATATACGCTTAAAGAGCAATCTGTTGGGACAATATGCGTCCGAACATTCGCCGACTGCGCATTCAGCAATAACAAAATCGCATTTCAATGCCTTTAATATGTCACGTACGGTAATTTCTCGAGAAGGCTTAGCCAACCCGTATCCGCCTGCTGTCCCGCGCTTTGTATACACGATACCGTTTTTACGGAGTTTCCCCAATATCTGTTCCAAATATTTTTCGCTTAAATCGGTTTGCGCTACAAGCGTCGAAAGAGAAAGTGTTTTATCGGAAAGAGCCAGTAAAAAGCATGATCTTAATCCGTATGTAGCGGTAGTGGAAAGTTTCAAAACGCACCTACCCTCCTGTTACTCGCATTATATCATGTACGATTTCAATTGTCAAGAAAACCCTACTATAATAGTAGGGTTTTCTTGAATATCCGAATCGACAAATCAATATACAGATACTGCGTTGGCGTAAAGCGGGAATTTCTCGGTCAAAGCGGTGACTGTTTCGACTACTTCGCCGACAGCCGACTCTTTTTGTTTTATAACTTTAGTTATCAGCCGCGCGATGGTTTTCATTTCTTCTTCGCCCATGCCGCGCGTTGTCACGCTGGGCGTACCTATGCGTATACCGCTTGTCACAAACGGCGATTGAGGATCGTTGGGTATAGTATTTTTATTTACAGTTATACGGCACTTATCGAGCAAAGCTTCTATCTCTTTGCCTGTCGTATCGAATCCGGAAAGTTTAAGAAGCATAAGGTGGTTGTCCGTGCCTCCGGACACCAAAGGCACGCCTTCTTTTATAAATTCGGCAGCCATAGCCGCGGCATTGGCTTTGACCTTTGTCTGGTAAGTCTTAAACTCGGATGACATCGCTTCTTTAAGCGCGACCGCTTTGCCCGCTATAACATGCATGAGAGGTCCGCCCTGCGTTCCGGGAAACACTGCTTTATTTATCTTTTTTGCGATCTCTTCGTCGTTACACATTACCATGCCGCCGCGGGGACCGCGCAGAGTTTTATGCGTCGTGGTAGTCACAACGTGCGCGTAAGGAAAAGGCGACGGATGATTGCCGGTAACTATCAACCCCGCTATATGAGCGACGTCCACCATAAGGTACGCTCCCACGCTGTCGGCGATTTCACGGAAACGCTTGAAATCTATCACGCGCGAATATGCGCTTGCTCCCGCGATTATCATTTTTGGTTTATGCTTACGCGCAAGTTCCGCAAGATCGTCGTAATCTATCGTCTCGTCACAGTCGCTTACGCCGTAAGGGATTATATTGTAGTTTTTACCGGAAAAATTGACCGGACTTCCGTGTGTAAGATGACCGCCGTGAGCGAGATTCATTCCGAGAACGGTATCGCCAACCTCCAAAAGAGCAAAATAAACGGCAAGATTGGCGTTGGCTCCGCTGTGAGGCTGCACGTTGGCGTAATTGCAACCGAAAAGTTTTTTGGCTCTTTCTATGGCAAGGTCTTCCACTTCGTCAACATATACGCAACCGCCGTAATAGCGTTTTCCGCTGTAACCTTCGGCATACTTATTCGTAAGATGGGAACCGACCGCCGCCATTACAGCGGGAGAAACGAAATTTTCGCTGGCGATCAATTCGATGTTTTCACGCTGTCTGCAGAGTTCGCGGCGCATTGCCTCGGCACATTCGTGATCGACGGAGTCGATCAATTTCAGATCAATCATCAGTTATCTCCTTTGTTTCGGATATTTTTTCAAGTATGGTGGGCATATAGACTTTACGTCGTTTAAAAAGTTTTTCGATTAAAAGCGTTGTTAAAAAACCTGTCGCAAGACCTATCGCTCCGCCTATCATCATAAATGTTTCGCCTTTGTTATACGGTATCATTATACCTGCAAACAAAAACAACAGCGGTACCAGATATAAATACACGTAAGCGCCTTTAATGCTTTTTTCAGGCATCCTGACGTTTACAGTATCTCCTATGTCGCACTCTATCTGCGACACCGCGGGCAGAATTATATGATTTTTTCTGCCGAAACCGCACGCTTTACAACCGTTGCATTTCGCGCTTTTGATTATCCGTATACGGTAACTGCCGTTTTTACGATAACAAACTTCGCCTTTTTCGATCATTTCCATAATATGTCGTTAATGATTTCGCGAGCCATTACGCATCCTGCTAAATTGGGCGCGTAACTTATCGTGCCCACCGCGCCGACGCAAGGCTCGGTCGGACTTACGTCGCAAACGGTTTTAAGACTCGCTATTCCCGCCTGCCGCAATTTTTTGCGCATTACGCGAGCCAGGCCGTCGCCTGAGGTCTTGTAAATATCCAATACTTTGAATTCCGGAAACACGCGGTTACCGGACCCCATTGCCGATATCACAGGCACGCCGACTTGTTTGCACCGCATAATCAAATGGGTTTTATCGTCCACGCTGTCTATACAGTCCGCAACGTAATCGTATTTTGCGTCGAAAACGTCGTCCGCCGTTTCAATACAAAAACGCATAAACTTTTCGGTCACCCTGCATTGCGGAGAAATTTCTTTTGCTCTTTGCACGGCTGCCCCAGTCTTGGGAAAGCCTATATTGGTTTTAGAGGACAATATTTGTCTGTTTAGATTGCTCGCTTCGAAAACGTCTCCGTCGACCACCGTTATGTTTCCCAAACCGGCTCTGACCAGCATTTCGAAAACACAACCGCCTACTCCGCCGATACCGACGATAAGCACAGACGAATTTTTTAAGCGATCCACTCCGTTTTCACCGATAAGTTTTTCCGTTCTTTCCGAAAAAGATATCATCGTTTTGAAAAATATTCGACTATGGACTCTTTACCGCAAGTTTCGGTATTGCCGTCGGACAAACGTTTTACGGTATATATTCCGCTAGCACGCTCGTTTCCGCCGATAACCACCGCATATTCGGCATGCTGTTTGTCCGCGAATTTGAACTGCGCTTTAAGGCTTCTGCCGGTATTGTCGCAATCGGCGCGTATCCCGCCTTTACGCAATCGCGTCGTTAATTCTATACAGTCGTCCGCATATTCCGGCGACTGGCTCACCACCATGACCTTTACGCACGCGCACGGCTCGAACGGCGAGCCGATAGCTTCCTTTAGCAGAATAAGACGCTCCAAGCCCATTCCGAACCCCACGCAGGGAGTGGGTTTTCCGCCTACCGATTCCACAAGATTGTCGTATCGACCGCCTCCGCACACGGTACCCTGCGCGCCAAGCGCGTCGGTGACAAATTCGAATACGGTTTTGGTGTAATAGTCCAAGCCGCGGACAATAGTCGGATCGACGGCATAAGGTATTTTCGCTACGTCGAGCAACGCTTTAAGTCTGTCAAGATGCTTGGCGCAATCGTCGCATATATAATCGAGTATCTTAGGCGCGTCTTGCATTATTTCCTTGCACTCGGGAACTTTGCAGTCGAGAATACGCAACGGATTTGTCTCGAGACGCGTATGGCAGGTCTCGCATAGACGTTGCTTATTATTCTCTCCGAATTCACGCAACGCTTTGTTGTACGACTTTCTGCACTCGGGACAACCTATGCTGTTTATCCGGAGCGAAAGAGAAGATATCCCGAATCCGGTCAAAAAGTCATATGCAAGCGAAATGACCTCAAAATCATATTCAGCGCCGGCTCCTCCGTAAAATTCAACGCCGAACTGATGATGTTCTCTAAGCCTTCCCGCGGCCGGTCTTTCGTAACGGAATACCGGCGAAAAATAAAACATTTTCAGCGGAAGCGATTCGCTTTCAAGCGAGTTTTCCACATAGCTACGGGCTACGGGCGCCGTTCCCTCGGGTTTAAGAGTGATACTTCTGCCGCCTTTGTCGTTAAAAGTATACATCTCCTTGCCCACCACGTCGGTGTCGTCGCCTATAGAACGGAGAAAAAGTTCGGTATGCTCAAAAGCCGGGGTACGTATTTCGCGCACGTTGTACAATGAACATATCTTTCGGGCAAGCGCTTCGGCTTGCTGCCACTTATAACTTTCGGACGGAAGAACGTCTTTCGTACCTCTCGGAATATTTATCATAAGCTCGACTCTCAGAGAATGTATTTTTTAAGGTCGTGTTTGTGCACTCTGTCGCCGAGATGATCGGAAACATACTTGCGGTCTATTTTAACGTCGATAACCGGATGGTCGCCGGACGCGTTGAAACTGAGGTCTTCCAAAAGACTTTCCATAATGGTATGGAGCCTGCGCGCGCCGATATCTTCTTTGACGTTGTTGTCGTCTTCGGCGATTTCCGCTATCATGCGGACGGCTTCTTCGTCGAATGACAAATTGATGTTATCCACTCCGAGCATTGCAGCATATTGCCGTGTGATAGCATTTTCGGTTTCGGTGAGTATTCTCACAAAGTCGTCCGCCGTAAGACTGTTGAGTTCAACGCACACGGGGAAACGCCCTTGGAATTCGGGAATAAGATCGCTTATGGCGCTTACATGGAAAGCGCCGGACGCTATGAACAAAATATAATCGGTTTTAAGCGCGCCGTATTTCGTCATTACGGTGCACCCCTCGACTATCGGCAAAATATCGCGTTGCACCCCCTCGCGCGATACGTCAGGACCGTTGGACGCTCCTTTGCCAGCTATCTTGTCTATCTCGTCTATAAATATAACGCCTTGCTGTTCCGCCCTGAGAAGCCCCTCGCTGTTTATAGCGTCCATATCGATATGTTTTTCGGCTTCCTCCAAAGTAAGTATCTTTACGGCTTCTTTAACGGTGAGTTTGCGTTTTTTACGTTTTTTGGGAATCAGTCCTCCGAAGATATCTCCCAAGTTTATTTCGGCACCGGTGCCAGGCATTATCTCCATGGCTTTGGGCGCGTCGTTTACTTCTATTTCCAACATGTGATCGTCAAGCTTACCGGCTTTAAGGTCCGTTTCTATCTGCTTGCGGAGAGAAGTTTCGGGAGTTTCGGACTGTTGCTTTTTACGCGACGAGAAAAGCGCGTCCACGATTTTGCGTTCGGCGGAGGCTTTACAGTTTATCTCTACTTCCGCGAGTTTTTCTTCTTTTACGAGGCGGACAGCCACTTCGGCGAGATCGCGAATCATAGATTCGACGTCGCGCCCCACATAGCCTACTTCCGTGAATTTCGTAGCCTCGACTTTTATAAACGGAGCGCGCACCAACCGCGCGAGACGGCGGGCTATCTCGGTTTTGCCCACTCCGGTAGGCCCCTTCATTATGATATTCTTGGGAGTGATCTCCTCGCGGATATCGTCGGGCAACCGGCTTCTGCGGTAACGGTTGCGCAAAGCAACGGCAACGGCTTTTTTCGCTTCGTTTTGTCCTATGATGTATTTATCGAGTTCGGTAACTACCTGTTTGGGCGATAATTCCATATCAAACCTCCTCTACGGTCAAATTGCCGTTTGTGAATATAC
>CATKCE010000078.1 GCA_949744905.1 uncultured bacterium | reverse complement strand
GGATATACGTTCGTCGGCTGGTATAAGGAGCCGGAATGTATAAATAAGTGGAACTTTGATACCGATACTTTAACGGAAGAACGGATAATTGACGGAGTTGTGCAATACCAAGAAACTATTTTGTACGCTAAATGGAACAAAAATTAAGGAGGAAATAAGATGATAGGTACTAAAGAAAAACGGATAGTTGCGGTAATTATTGCAATGCTCATTACTATTGCGGCTGTGTTTGCTGTCGCAAACAGTATTACGGTAGCGACCGCAGAAACAGCCGATAGTTCGGCATTTTCGGGACGTAGCGTAGAGATAGATAATAAAGTACTATACGATGCAACAAATACTTATAATTATAAATCCGATGCTCCTGATGTTACTGTTAGCAACGAAAGGGATGAATATGTTTATACAATAAATAATATGAGTGTAAATTCATACAGAAGTTATGAGTATTACGATATGTCGGAAAAAAACTTCAATGTGGTATCAAACGATATGCCGCAAATTACTGTGTTAACTCACGGATTTTACAGTTCGGCTTCTGATTGGAGCAATATAACAGTTGCCGACGGTTCATATAAATTTGCCGAAGATAAGGATTCATTGTTTTCAAATCTTGCCGAAGATTCCGGAGCAAATGTTTATTGGGCAAAGATGGATTCGCACAATTCATTTCGACTTATAGATTTACATAATAGCAACAACATTGTCAATGGTGTGTATATTAATTCGGGTGCTATTACAATAACTGAAATTAACGATATCAGCAAACATATAATTATTGTTTTTGAGGCAACTTGTGAGGCTAAAGAAGGTTACAATAATTATGTGTATGAAGAATTCAACTATTCTAAGAAACTTATATTCTGTGAATGAGATTGATAGTTGGTTGCAGGTAGCGGCAGATATCAGGTATTTTAATTCTAATGAAAACTTTTTTAAAAATTTAGTGAGACTTATTCCTGTTTTAGGTTGCCCGTATTTTATGAATGATTTGCTTGTTGATTTATCTTCGCAACTTGGACAAGATCAGCATAGTATATTACATGTCGGTGGATATAAATTCAAACAGTATGTAAAACGATTTAAAGCTTCCGACTATAAAAAACAAGAAAAAAACTTTCAAAAAGCGATCAAGTTGCTATTAAAGGGCAATGTGTCTGTATATTCTCAACGAGCTATAGCCGGAGAGTGCATTCAAATATATAAATACGATATTATCGGTTATACTGTCATTTGGAGCGGACGTCGCGCCGGCGAATCGTATAGCATGCCGGAACATGACGTAACTTTCACTCAAAGCGGTTTGGACGCGCATAAATTTGAAATTAAATTGTACAGAAATTATCAAGAAGAATCGCCTCCTACGATTATCGTAACATACGGAGCTAAGTTTGATATTAAAATTCCGATACAAGGTTATGATGAATACATGTTTATAGGATGGGTCAAACTTTCGGGCTATTGTATGTTGGACAAAATTACCACGCAAGAACGATATACTGATAATAATGCAAACGGAATAAAAGCCTGGACAGACGATCGCGCGTATGATTTGATCGTTGCTTATGCTAAAAAGACTAATACGCTTGTAAATAAGTCGTATTACAATTTATACACAATTACCGATGACGGTAGATTCGAACAGAATTACGATATTTTGAACATAAAACAAGAATGCGGATATTCGTTCGGAGAACTTTATGAATTGGGTTACCGACATATATGCGTGAATATAAGCATACAAATCAAGCAGAAAGATCACGGTTATCAATATGTTTTCTTATATTTAGGCATAGGAAAAAACGACGAACTGGTAGCGCAGGTTAAGTACGATGGTACGTTTAATTGGGTAACGTATTATCCTAAGTTTGATTTCGATTTAAGGTCTGATATGGGAGATATACTGTGCATACGATACGGAGCATCGGGCGCGCTTGACGACGATTGGCTTAAAGGAGAAATGAATGTAGTCGTAACGGCTTCGGTGTAACAAAGTATATTATTCGACCGAATACTATTGGGAATTCGGTAATATAAAAGCAGTCCGTTTTAAATGACCGGGCTGCTTTAATTGTGTTGTGTTACTTTATATTGACGCTATATCCACCAAGCTTCCGTTGTGTTGGCTTCGTGTATGATGATGCTTTTAAGATATTCGACTGCTTTTTGCAAGCCCTCGCGCGGCGGCATTAAGCTGTCTTCGTGTTCTATCGATATTGGACCGTCGTATCCAACCGACGCAAGAGCGCTAATTATTTTTTTGAAGTCGGCGTTTCCGTATCCCACGGTGCGGAATATCCACGAGCGGTCGAGAACTTTTGCGTATGATTTGGTATCGAGAACGCCGTTAACGCGCGTATTCTCCGCGTCTATCGCGGTGTCTTTTGCATGGAAGAAATAAACCGCTTCGCCCAGCGCTTTTACGGCGGCGGAAATATCCACGCCCTGCCACAAAAGGTGGGAGGGGTCGAGATTCGCGCCCACGGCTTTGCCGACCGCGGAACGCAGTCTAAGCATGCTATCCACGCCGTACACCATAAACCCGGGATGCATTTCGAGGCACACTTTTACGCCTTCGCCGTCGGCGATCGACGCTATCTTTTTCCAGTACGGAATGAGGACGTCGTTCCATTGCCATTCCAGTAGGTCGGCATAGTCGTTGGGCCACGGGCAGGTTATCCAGTTGGGGCACGACGACATCTTGTCGCCCGGACAACCGGAAAAAGTGACTACGCGGTCGGTGCCGAGTTTTTTTGCGGTGCGTATGGCTGCGACGAGTTCGTCGGTGGCTTTTTTCGCCACCGCTTTATCGGGGTGCACTCCGTTGCCGTGCACCGATAACGCCGAGACGGTAATAGAGTTTTTGCCGAAAGCGTCGTTTATCTTATCGACCGCCGCTTTGCTTTTATAAAGTTCGGTTATATCGGCATGCGCCGTTCCCGGGAAGCCTCCGCAACCGAGTTCCATTTGCTCTACGCCCATGCCGTGAAGATAGGCGAGAGCGTCCGTCAAGTCCATATCCGCAAGTACGGGGCTGAATACTCCGAGTTTCATATATTTTTCTCCTTACTGTCAGAGTTGTAAAAGTTCTTTTTTGAGCACTGTATTTTTTTTGTCCGAAAGCGTGCAAAGTTCCATCACGCGCATTACTTTGCGCACGCTGTCTATCGATATGCACGATTTTTCTTTGCCTGTTATCGTCGCGACGAAATTTTTGTAAAACGTGTCGTAGTCTACAACGGGTTTTGGAATCTCGCGTTCGGTCACGCTTTCGTGGGGGCGGTAAGCCATGGTCTTTGTAAAACCGTTGCCGGCTTCTATTCCCACTATCTCCACTTCCGTGCCGTAAACCGGCAAAGTTATTTTTCCGTTTAGTGCCCAGTCCTCTATGACGGCTGTACCGTCTCTACCGTAAATTATCCAACGGGGAATGTCGGTAAACGTGTTGGTGTCTACGCGCACGTTCACTTCCAAATCGTTTTCGAATCCGATATGCGCGTTGAATCCGTCGTCTACGTCAAATCCGAGCGCGTGCGAATATCGGCAGTAAAGCGAGGTAGGCTTGTCCTTAATGTAGTCGAATATCTGGTCCAGCATGTGTACGCCCCAATCGAGCATCATGCCGCCGCCGGCTTTGGGCAGTTTGCGCCATCCTCCCGGTATTCCGTTTGCGCCGCATACAAACGAATCGATACGGAACACTTTTCCCAGTATCCCGCTGTCTATTATCTCGCGCACTGCGATATAGTCGCCGTCCCAGCGCCTGTTTTGATGCACGGTAAGAAGAACGCCGTTTTTTACCGCCGCGGCTTCCATTTTGTCGAGTTCGTCGACCGACATGGCGACGGGTTTTTCGCATATTATGTGTTTGCCGGCATTTGCCGCCGCTATCGCGTACGGGCAGTGCCAATCGTTTGGTGTGGCTATGAGCACCGCGTCTATCGTTTTATCGGCAAGCAGAGTTTCCGCCGACGGATATGCGATAAGGCCGTCGGCTCTCGCCGCGTCCTGCCTGGCTGGGTCGGTGTCGAACGAACCGGTTACTTCCATTATACCGAGTTTGCGTAAACGGTCTACGTGATACTTCGCCATACCGCCGTATCCCAGAATGGCTATCTTGGGCGGATGAGCGCTGCATGTATTCAAATTTCATGTCCTCCTGAAAGCACCGTATTTATTATAAATATTATACAACATAAACGTCGCAAATGGCAATGCCATAATTGCATATTTTACTGCCAAAAATTGCGTTCGTTGAAGTCGCGTTAATAAACCTGTTTTCATTGCTCGCATGCGCCGTATGAAATCGCGTGACAAATTGCGCCTTTATATGCTATAATGATACATGTATAAACGTAGGAGTTGTGTTTCGCGCTTATATATCGGGATCCTGCCCGCTGAATCGTATCAATCGGAGTCAGATATTCGTATGGAAATTTCTTCTGTGATTCATACCGAAAACGAACGTTCGCGCAATATCCTGCTCGGACTTGCCGCGCGATATCCGGCGGCGCAATGCGAGCTCGTATACGACGATCCGTTCCATTTGCTTGTTGCGGTGATTCTTTCCGCGCAGTGTACCGATAAGCGCGTAAACGAAGTTACGCCGCGGCTGTTCGAGGTATACGATACTCCGCAGGATTTTGCAAACGCCGATATCGATACGTTGCAAAAGCTGATATTCAGTTGCGGTTTTTACCGCAACAAGTCGCAAAGCATAATTTCGGCGTCGCGCGATATAGTGGCGCGCTTTAACGGCAAAGTGCCGGACTCGTTCGATGAGTTGTTGTCGTTGCGGGGCGTGGGACGCAAAACCGCAAACGTTGTCATGAGCGTGGCTTTCGGAGGCAATAACATAGCTGTCGATACCCACGTATACCGAGTGAGCCGCAGATTGGGATTCAGCGACGGCAAAACTCCGTACGACGTCGAAAGAGACCTTATGGAGCGCTTGGATCCGTCCGATTATTCGCTTGCGCACCATTTGTTGATATTCCACGGCAGGTATTGCTGCAAGTCGCAACGTCCGCAGTGCTCGGAGTGTCCGGTGTCGGAATATTGCGTGAATTCCGCGGCGACCGATATGCGCGGCTGATTTATTGTCGCTGTCGAAACAAAAAGCGTAAGGGAGGGTATAACATGAACAAAATTCTCAAAAAGACGAGACTTGCCGAAAATGTTACGGAATACGTTATTTCGGCGCCGGAAGTTGCGCGGCATGCGCGCCCCGGTCAGTTTATTATTCTCCGGGTGGACGAGAACGGAGAAAGAGTTCCGTTTACTAT
>CATKCE010000077.1 GCA_949744905.1 uncultured bacterium | reverse complement strand
TACTTGTTTGCGGAAATAGAAAACCGCGTTTCGGCATATAAAGCCGCACACCCAGATAAAAACGTAATAAAGCTCGGAATAGGCGACGTAACTTTGCCGCTTTGTCCCGCGGTTATCGAGGCAGGCAAACGCGCGGTTGAAGAAATGGGCTACAAGGAAACGTTCCGCGGATACGGACCTTACCGCGGCTATACGTTTTTGACGCAGGCGATCGTAAATTACTATGCAGAACGCGGAGTAAAGATAGAGGAAGACGAGGTCTTTGTTTCCGACGGCGCCAAAAGCGACGTAGGCAATATCGTCGACCTGTTTTCCGAGGACTGTACGGTGCTTGTGCCCGATCCCGTATATCCTGTATATGTTGATACCAACATAATGCAGGGAAGAAAAATAGTATATGCGGACGCGACTGAGGATAACGATTTTTTGCCGATGCCTGACGGAAAAGTAAAAGCGGACATAATATATATGTGTTCGCCCAACAATCCCACGGGCGCGGTATACGATAAAGTGCGTCTCAAAGCGTGGGTGGACTACGCTCTTGTCAACGAAGCCGTGATATTGTTCGACGCGGCTTACGAATATTTTGTCGGCGGTTCGGATCTGCCTCGCTCCATATACGAGATCGAGGGCTCGGACAAGTGCGCCGTGGAATTCTGTTCGTTCAGTAAGACCGCGGGATTTACGGGTACGCGTTGCGGATATACCGTAGTACCCAAAAATCTCGGCAATCTCAATAAAATGTGGCTTCGTCGTCAATCCACCAAGTTCAATGGCGTGTCGTACGTTGTCCAGCGTATGGCGGAGGCCGTCTTTTCGCCCCAAGGGCGCGCGCAGACGGCTGCAAACGTCGAAGTCTATAAAAAGAATGCCGCGCTGATATCCGACACTTTGAAAAAATTGGGAGTGTATCATACGGGAGGAGTAAATTCGCCGTATATATGGCTCAAATGCGGAAAAAGCAGTTGGGACTTTTTCGATAAACTGCTTGTAGAAGCCAATGTTGTGGGAACGCCCGGCGCAGGTTTCGGGCGTAACGGCGAGGGATTCTTCCGTCTTACGGCGTTTAACGACCATGCGAATACGGCGGAAGCCATGAGAAGGTTCGAAAAACTTTTCCGGTGACCGATGAAAAAAGTATATAAGGTAAATAAAAGCAGACTGTATGGGGCGGCGGATTATTCCGCGATCCTTTCGGGTCATGAATTCGCCGGCTACGCGCTGGAAAGGATAGACACGGAAGAAATAGAGATCGTCTCGCATGCGGTCTGCTTTTTCGACCCTTACGATCCCGGCAACGCCAAATCGTTTACCGCGGCGTTTCCTTCGGGAAAATACAGGCCGTATATGATGACTGTCTCCACCAGCGAGGGTAAGCGCGTCGCGCTTGCGGGATTGGACGGAGGAGATCTGCATACGGCTGCGGTATGGCGGCTTGCTTTTACCGATGAACGCGACGCCATCAAGCTGTCGGTTTCGGACGAGACAGTGGGCGTGACGATAGGCAGCGGATTCGGAGCTTTAAGCGATACCGCTACTCTCGCCGATTTCGTAAAATTGGTAAAAGACGGCGAAGACTCGTTCCATCCGCTTGACGGCGCCGTAAATATGGACGGAAGTTGCGCGCAGATATGCAAACTTAAAAACGTCAGTCTTCCCGTATTCAATACTGGATGGGGAGAAGGATGCTATCCGTGCTATATCGGCGAGGACAATGACGGCCGCGTTTTGGGCGTTATATGCGATTTCGGCATGGTAGAATGCGTTAAAAAAAAGCAGGGAACGCAGATCGAAGAATTTGTTTTCGACGTCGACGTTTACGACGCCTTTGTGCCTGACCCTAAAAAAAGCGATTCGGAAAACAGTATAGCGCTTTGTTCGGCGGTTATCGAAAGCAGCGAATCGGACTACGGCGATCTTCTCGGAGCATACGCCCGCAGAGGTTACGCTTACCACACGTCTGCCCGCTACGACGAAGCGTTGTCCGATTATCTTGCGGCTATAAAACTCGGTAAACGTAAGGAAAACGCGGCGGAATTTCCCATGCATGCGTGGTCGTTATACGATAACGCCGCCACAATATGCCGCGATAAGGGTATGACCGACGAAGCGATAAGATTGTATAAAGAGGCGTTCGGCATTTCCGATACGTTTTACGGAGGCGCGTACGCGGGACTTATCGATATATACCGCGAGAGCAAAAATTACGCGAAAGCTCTGGAAGTTGCCGACGAGATGGTAAAAGCCCGACCGCAGGACCCTTCTTCTTATCTGCGTCGGAGCGAAATTTTTATGGCGTCCGAGGAATACGAAAAAGCCGTCGCCGATCTTGACGTTTTAATAAACCGGTATAAACTCAACGAATCTATTTTGGATAAGTCCATCTGTCTCGCGTATCTGGGACGCAATAAAGAGGCTTTGGACGTTTTGGACGCTTATTTGTTGGAGGGGCGCGCCAACGAAGTTTATTACGATATACGCGCAGGAATACATCTTGCCGACAATAATTTCGCCGCGGCGTATATAGACGCGTTAAAGGCGTTCGACGTAAATCCGGATTATTTGAATACTCTGGAAAAACTGATAGAACTCGACGGATTGTTTTTCAATTTCAAAAGCGTGGTGAAATGGGCGTCGCGCTATATAGAGGCGTTGCCGCGCACCGAATACGGTTACAGCGTACGCGCCGACGCGTTGTTCCAACTCGGCGAATACGAAGACGCCGTCGCGGATTACACGCATTTATGGAATTCCGAAAAAGATTGCAAGTACTGCGGACTGCTTATAAAATCCGCTGTCAAGGCGGGAGACAAAGGTCTTGCCAAAAAGCATACCAAACAATTGCGTAAGACCGATAACGCTTATTACATTTACGCGGTGGGGCTTCTGCTGTTGTCCGAAAAAAAGTACGCGCGCGCCGAAAGATATCTGGCGTCTGCATTCGCTCTGAAAGAGGATTATCTCATGCTTTCGTCTCTTATAGACTGTTATATAGAAAGCGGCAGTTACGATAAATGTGCCGGCGCCATGAACAAATTCGCGCAGATGGCGGACGGAGAAGAAGTTTTCGTAAAACATGCCGCTATCGCGAAAAAGCAGGGAGTGAGTTCTTCCGCGCTTTGTAAAGAATACGTAGCGCGCTTTTTGGGAGGCTGCGAAGACGAGGTTCTTACGGATAAGGTCAAGGGCTTTTTCAACAATCTCGCCGTATAAAAAAAACGGCGCCTTTTTAGGCGCCGAATCTTGTAAAGGATACCCACAATGCCGTCGTCACGCAAACTCTTAACCCGCCACTTGGCAGGTGGGCAAGCCGATTGCGCCGTCTGTCTTCCGCCGTTTACTTCATAACGATTTGAAGAAATACCGTTTCCGGACTGTGTCCGCGGTCGCGGCCCGACATGTTGCGCAGATACAAGCAATCCCTTCGTAGTTCTGTGGTTAAATATTACACGTACCGACGCACACCGCAGGAATTTCCGTTCCTTACGATAATAGTATAGCCCATAAATCATTAAAAATCAATAGCTGTAAAAAAATATTTATGTTAAAATTTTTGTAAAACCTCTTGACAAAAGGAGATAAATGTGAAACTGACCGTTTTGGGAAAATACGGACCTTATCCTGCCGCAGGCGGCGCCACGTCGTCGTATCTTGTCCGCGGTGAAAATTCTTTTATCGTACTCGATTTCGGCAGCGGCGCGCTCGGACGGCTGTCTGAATTAGCAAACGTCAAAGAAGCGAGAGCGATAGTGTTGAGCCATTTGCATTACGACCATATATGCGATCTTTTGCCTTTGAGTTATCTGTTGAAAGCGTCGGGAGTTACGCTGGATCTTGTTATGCCGCTCACCGATTGCCCGCAGCGTAAGCTTATAGAAGGGCTCGACGGCTTTAATATAGTTCCCGTGTGCGAAAGTATGCGGGTAGGTGAATTTACGCTTGATTTTACTAAAATGCGGCATACGCTTGAAAGCTATTCCGTAAGGACGGAATGTTGCGGACGCTCGTTGTTTTACAGCGGAGACACAGCGTTTTGCGATGAGCTGGTGCATGCCGCGGAAGGCAGCGACTTAATGCTGTTGGATTGCGGAAAAGCCGAAAACGCCGCGGCGGCCCATTTATCGGCGGGCGAAGCCGTGTTCTTGTCGGGAACGCTCGGTATACCGGCGATAGCTACGCACTTGAATCCCGATCTTAAATATTCGATAAGCGGCGGCAAAGTGGTGCTTGCCGAAGAAAGACGAACTTATAACGTTTGATTCTAATATTCGACATCGTAGGCGGAAACGATAAAAAATTCAAAAGGACGGATCATAATATCCGTCCTTTTAGTTTGCGTATCGCCGCGGGGACCGTTTCGGGGTCGGGACGCACCGCGCTTCCCGCGTTACGGTAGTCGAACATTTGCGCAAAGCGGTCCAAATCGTTCGATACTCGTTCGGAGGTTCTGTTTTGCAGAGACGCGAGTTCGTTGAGATAATGTACCGTCATCGAGCCCGCCTTTTTGCTTTGACGCAATAATAGAACATAATGCGGCATGCAGAACCCGTTGCTTTTTTGGAAGACGGTGCGGAATTCTTCTTCGCAGGCGAACATCTGCGCTATGGTACACGCGTAACGCTCCGTCATTTCGTTTAAGCTGTTGCAAATCACGCAGGTGTCAATGGTTTTATCGAGGGTCGCCGCTTGCTTTAACGCCTGTTTGTACGAAGACACAGGCGAAATATCCGAGCGTACCGTTGCTATGCGCGTTTGCAACTGCAGAGACAACCCGAGCTTGTTTTTGCCCGCAAACAGTTTTTTTAGATGGTCGGAACAAAAACCGTATTTGTTGACTTCCACGCGGTATTCCGGCTCCATGACGGCTTCGTTGAGGTACTGGTCCGTTAAGCGCGCTTCGCAGCGCGAATATATTTCGCACAACGGACAATCGCAACCGCTTTTGAATGCTTCCCATATAGGGTCGGTTTGTATATGATATTGCATATCGCAGCTCCCGCATGAATATTGTTGTATCGGTAAGATTTTCTTTTCTTACGATAAAGTATACCATAAAGGAAGACGATATGCAAGACAACGAGCCTTACGTTATGACAAAAAAAAGAACGGTGCGCAGAATTTACAAAGGACGAGTTATAGCGTTTATTGTAGCAGTGTGTCTGGCGGTGATATTAGGCGCGGTCTGGTTTTCGCGCTCGACAGGTAAAATGATCGCAAAGGCGCGCGAATATTCGTTTGTATCTGTCGGAAAATACGCGGCGCTCGGCGAAGCGTCTGCAAAAGCCGCGCAACTAGTCGATTCCGGCGGAGCGGGTTATCTGTACGGCAAAAACGAGTACAAGGTCGTCGCTTCCTGTTACGCTCAAAAAAGCGACGCGCAACAAATTTGCGACCGTCTTACGGAAAAAGGCGAAAACGCCGAGGTGTTCACTCTTAAAAGTTCGGTCTTGGCGGTAGACAGATCCGACGGCGATAACGCTGCAATAAAAAGGATGCTTAAACTTCCGTACGACATATTCGACGAATTATACGGGATATCTTTGAAGATAGACAAAAACGAAATTTCCCAAGCGGCTGCGGTATATGCGGCGCGTAAAATGAGCGCGTCGTGCTCGGAATGTTTTGCGGAATGTAATGATCTGTCGGGTGAAGCCGGTAAACGTCTGGCTTTTCTGTTCTCGGCTCTCGCCGATACTCTCGATATGCTCGCCGATAGAAAAGACAACGTACCGCAGGCTGTAAAATACGCTTTGTGCGATACCGCCGTAAAAATTTGCGAGTACACTTCCGATTCGTTGCTTAATGTAAAAAATATGTCGTAAACACTTGAAAAAAATCGATAGTTATGTTATTATATTAACGGCGTTTTCCGCAGCGCGTTTTTTGCCGCATACCGGCGGCAATGCTGCGTGTTCGTCAGCGGAAGTGGTGAAGCGAAAGTCGCCGTAGTATGCGGTCTTTTTTATATAACGGCAACTTCCAAAAATTAATAGGAGAGTTAAGGGTAATATGGGTAACAGTTTTGTCGGCACACCCGAACAGGACAAGGCTTTCGACGACGTTTTGCGCGAGCTCGAAAGCGTTCCGGGACCGCTCATGAAGGCGTTGCAAAAGGCGCAGGAGATATACGGTTATTTGCCTATCGAAGTTCAAATGCGCATTGCGGACAAGTTCGACGTGCCGCTCGAGGAAATTTACGGTATAGCCACGTTCTATTCGCAGTTTAATCTCAATCCCAAGGGCAAATACACCATAGGTATTTGTCTCGGTACCGCTTGTTACGTAAAGGGAAGCGGAGACGTTCTCAATAAGTTTAAGGAAAAGCTGGGCATAGAACCCGGGCAAACGACTGCCGACCGTAAATTCACTTTGGATGCGACAAGATGTATAGGTTGTTGCGGACTTGCTCCGGTACTCACGGTAAACGAGGAAGTGTACGGAAAAGTGACCGTGGACGACGTCGACAAAATTCTTGCCAAATATAACGTTTAAGTGCGCTTAGAGGGAAAGGAAAGTAATATGAAAACATTACGGGAATTACAGGAAATACGCGAACGCATGCGGACATGCTTGTGCAACCGCGACATAAACGCGCAGTGCGCCGCCGACAGCTCGGTGAGAATGCATATTCTGGTTTGCGGCGGTACAGGTTGTACGTCGGGAAACAGTAAAAAGATAGCCGACGAAATAAGCGCCGCTCTTAAAGAAAACGGTCTTGAGGACGAAGTAAAACTTATCATGACCGGATGTTTCGGGTTGTGCGCAAAGGGCCCCATAGTCGTGGTTTATCCCGACGGATCGTTCTATCAGCACGTTAAGCCGGAAGACGCTCGGGAAATAGTTACCGGGCACGTTATCGGCGGCAAGCCGGTCGACCGTCTTTTGCACAGCGAAAAAGATGCGGACGGAGCTCATAAGGCGATAAACGAGACGTCGTTTTATAAGAGCCAGCGGCGCGTGGTGTTGCGTAACTGCGGACTTATAGACCCCGAGAACATAGACGAATATCTTGCGCGCGACGGATATAAAGCGTATGAAAAAGCGCTTACTTCCATGACGCAGGAGCAGGTGATAGACGAAATCAAGCGCAGCGGACTGCGCGGACGCGGCGGCGGCGGATTCCCCACCGGAACGAAGTGGGAGTTTGCCCGCAATTCCGTTTCGGACGTGAAATACGTCGTGTGCAACGCCGACGAGGGCGATCCCGGCGCGTTTATGGACCGTTCGGTGCTCGAAGGCGATCCGCACACGGTGATAGAAGCCATGATGATAGCGGGATACGCCATAGGCGCGGAAAAAGGTTACATATACGTGCGCGCCGAATATCCCATTGCGGTGCACCGTCTCGAAGTGGCTATAGGGCAAGCGCGAGCGTACGGCATACTCGGCGATAACGCTATGGGGCTCGGCAAAAAATTCGATATAGAATTGAGGCTCGGCGCGGGCGCGTTCGTATGCGGCGAGGAGACCGCCCTTTTGCAAAGTACCGAGGGCAAACGCGGAGAGCCGCGTCAGCGTCCTCCGTTCCCCGCGGTAAAGGGTCTGTTCGGGCAGCCCACTCTTATAAACAACGTGGAAACGTACGGCAATATCACGCAGATAATATTGCAAGGCGCCGAATGGTTTGCCTCCATGGGAACCGAGAAAAGCAAGGGAACCAAGGTGTTCGCTCTCGGCGGTAAAATAAACAATACCGGACTTGTGGAGATACCCATGGGCACGACGCTCC
>CATKCE010000076.1 GCA_949744905.1 uncultured bacterium | reverse complement strand
GACTTCCTTTAATACCTGCTCGTCGGTGACCTTGAACTTCTGCTTACAACGCGTGCTCAAAGCGGCTTTCAATTTGGCGCCGCCTGAATTTTTCAGTACGGAAAAAAACGGCCAGTATTCTTCCGGCTTAAAATTGAGTATCTCGCGCTCGCGTTCGACTACGAGCCGCAGCGTTACCGATTGAACGCGACCCGCCGACAACTTATTCTGTATTTTTTTACATAATACGGGACTGAGTTTATAACCCACCAACCGGTCGAGGACCCGCCGCGCCTGTTGCGCGTCTACAAGATTTATGTCTATCGCGCGAGGATTTTTAAGCGCGTTTTGCACGGCCTTCTTGCTAATTTCGTTAAATTCTATCCGCACGGGACTTTCCGGCGGTATCCCCAGAATATTTGCGACATGCCATGATATGGCTTCTCCCTCGCGGTCCGGGTCGGTAGCCAATAATACTTCGTCGGCTTTGGAAACGACGCTTTTGAGCTGTTCCACAACGTCCTTTTTGTCGTCCATTATAACGTACTTAGGCTCGAAGTCCTTTTTTACGTTGACGGCAAGCGTTTTAGTGGGAAGATCTCTCACGTGTCCTTTTGTAGCAAAGACTTTGTATCCCGCTCCGAGATACTTTTCCACGGTTTCCTTTTTGCCTATACCTTCGATTATAACTAATTTCAAATTCGCAACCTCGCTGTTTACGCCAAACAAAATATGTTCGACTGCTTTTTGACTATCAATCCTTTGATCTCCATCGCCGACAGCATTGCCGACAACTTCGGCGGGATAAGTTCGGCTTTTACAACAAGTTCGTCAAAGCTTGTTTCACCCGACCGAAGTATGTTATAAATCTTTTGTTCGAAAATGTCAAGCTGAATCGCAATAGGTTTTTCGGATATCTTTCGGGATGAAAATCCCAAAGTTTCGCAAATATCGTCGGCGGTCAACGCCGGTACGGCCCCCTCGTACAATAATCTGTTCGACCCTACCGATTTTATGCTCGTGATATTTCCCGGTACGGCGAATAAGGTTCTATTCTGCTCCAAAGCGAAATCGGCGGTTATGAGCGCGCCGCTTTTAAGTCCCGCTTCCACAACTATCACGCCCGAACTTATCGCGCTGATTATGCGGTTACGCTCGGGAAATGTGTACTTAGTCGCAACCGTTCTCGGCGCATATTCGGAAACCACGAGTCCGCCTTTATCAATTATCTCCCTACCGAGTTCGCTGTTTGACAACGGAGATATGCAATCCAATCCGCTGCCGAGCACGGCTATCGTTTTTCCTCCCGCGGCAAGAACGGCTCTGTGGGCGTATGTATCTATGCCGGTGGCAAGCCCGCTGACAATCGTAACGCCGCGTTCGCTCAAATCGTTTGCGAGTCGTTTAGCGGCGTCTTTGCCGTACGGACTGCACGCGCGCGTGCCGACTATAGCCGCGCAATCGCTTTTAAGCAACGAAACGTCTCCGCGATAATAAAGCATTACCGGAGGGTCCGTCTCTCTTTGTTGCATTTTTTCGGGAAACTCATCGTATGTAATAAACGATATGCCCAATGAGTCGAGCTTATCCATGCTGCGGAAAATAAATTCTTCGCTGCGGAACCGCAACAATGCGTCGTAAGCTTTTTCTCCGAACGCGGATCTGTCAATAAGACTGTTGCCCGTTTTTTCCCATAATTCGTACGGAGAAAATTTTTCCAACAGTATATTCGCCCTGCGGGAAGTTATACCGGAAATGCCCAGCCAATAATAAATATGTTGTAAACCGAATTCCATATCACTTCCAATAATTCCGGTCGAGGCTTCTGTATTGTATAGCCTCGGCGACATGTTCCGCCGAAATATTTTCCTTTGCGTCGAGATCGGCTATCGTGCGAGCGACTTTAAGAATACGCGAATATGCGCGTGCGGATAAATCGAGTTTATCGAAAGCGTTTTTCAAAAGTTGGCGCGCCGAAGAATCGAGCTCGCAATACTTGTTAAGCATTGACGAATTCATAGCCGAATTGCAATATACCGACGCGCCTTCGTATCTTGCGGTTTGCATCCTGCGCGCGGCATTCACCCGCTCTTTAACGCTTGCTGAATCCTCGGCAATAGTGTCATCGGTCAATTCGTCGTATGTAACATTGTCCACTTCTATATGTAGATCTATTCGATCCATCAAAGGACCGGAAATACGGGAACGGTATTTTTCTATCATGGCTGGAGTGCACGTACACTCCCCGCGCGAGGATCCGTAATTGCCGCACGGACATGGATTCATGCTTGCGACCAGCATAAAATTGGCAGGATAACACACCGATCTGCTTGCGCGCGAGACCGTTATCTGCTGGTCTTCCAGCGGTTGCCGTAATATTTCAAGCACCGTTCGCGGATATTCCGGCAACTCGTCCATAAACAAAACGCCGTTATGGGCAAGGCTTATTTCACCGGGACGCGCCGATTGTCCTCCGCCCGTAAGCGCTATCCTGCTTGCCGTATGGTGCGGCGAACGGAACGGACGGCAAGTAACCAATCCGCCGTCCTCGCCGAGACATCCGGCTACGGAATGTATCTTCGTGGTCTCCAAAGCCTCGTCCAACGTCATATCGGGCAGTATAGTCGGCAGACATTTGGCGAGCATTGTCTTTCCTCCGCCGGGAGGTCCTATCATTAATATATTGTGTCCGCCGGCAGCGGCTATTTCCAGCGCGCGTTTGGCAGCGTACTGTCCTTTTACGAATTTGAGATCTTCGCCGTACCCTGCCGAGGAGTCCATTGCCGGATTTGAGGCTTTTGGAACCGGTGCGCAAGCGCCGTTGCCGGACAAAAAGCCGGCAGTTTCGTTAAGAGTACGGAAGGCGTATACTTCTATTCCGTCGACATAAATCGTTTCGTTGCGGTTATCCCACGGTATTACTATGCGTTTTATACCGTCCTTTTTCGCAGCAAGGATAATGGGCAGAATACCGCGCACGCGCCGCACGCTTCCGTCAAGCGACAGTTCTCCGACAAATACCGTATCTTTCGTCGACGCCGCGCTAAGTTGCATGGTAGCCGCCAAAAGGGCAATCGCTATCGGAAGATCGTACAGCGGTCCTTCTTTTTTCACGTCGGCTGGAGCAAGATTTACCGTGATCTTATTGGGCGAAAATTTGAACGCGCTGTTTTTTATCGCGCTACGCACTCTCTCCCTGCTTTCCTTTATAGCCGCGTCGGGAAGTCCCACCATCTCCATTCCCGGCAGTCCAGAGTGGACGTCCACTTCCACGTCCACCGCATATCCTACAAGACCGCTGAGTCCGTAGCTTTTTATTTTTGCCAACATGCGACCGCCCCCGCTTTTATGCCCTTACAGCCAGATCACTTATTTTTGATTTTGATATATTCGTACATTGCTTTACCGAGTCCCGCGTCTTCGCAATACGGCAGGGCCTTGCGCTTGTTGCTCATGGAAATATCAAGCAATACTACCGTTGCATACAAATGGGTAAGTACTGCGAGAGCGGAGCATATTACTGTAACGGCAGTCATGCCTCCGGAAAGTATATCCGTTCCGGTGTATCCGGACGCTTCGGTAAAATAGTAATCTATAAGATTATTGTAATATCCCGCACTTGACATAACGCACGATGCGTTTACCGTGACAAGTACGGCAAGCAAGCCGAATACCGTCAATATACGCTTGTCCCTTACTATAAAAAACGACATAAAGAATATTCCGACGGCGGCAAGCAGACCGAATTCGGAAAAGCCTACGAAATACGTCGCCAGAGTAAGAACGATATATCCGCCCAAAAATACGAGATTGGCTCTGTTCTTTTTACTGAGATAGACCAACAGTACTATCGCCGTTATAATGACGGCGAATATCACAGTAAACACCGTTGTGGGAAAACGCGAATTGAGCGCTTTGCCGTTACGCATGAATATATTGAATATACCCAGTGAATTGTGTCCGAATAAACCGAACGATGCCAAAGGATGCAGATATATCCGGTAAATAAATGTGAAGAACCCTCCGCCGAACGAATTTATCATAAGCGGCAACGAAACAAGATAAGATATAATCAAAAAACCGACGATACTTACGGGAACCGTAAATACCGGTCGGAGCGTCGGATCTTTAAGCATATCGCGGAATTCGACGGATCCGGCTTTGCGTAGCGCGATACAAGATTTTATCATTCCGTATATCACGAACACCGCAAACAACGGAAAAAGGTATATAGCGTCTTTGTGAGTCAATAATGCCGCGGCGTAACATCCTATAGTCGCAACAAAATTCTTTTCCACCAAAAAGTACAAAGACAAAATAAGAAACATCAGTAAAAGCGAGTATTGCGTCGCCCATACTCCGGATGCGAACACGAATAAAGGGCACACGCATATAAACCCTGCGGCGACGACTGCGGCTGCGGGATTAACGTATTTTTTTACCAGTTTGAACATTACGAACGCGGTCGCGAGATCGGCGGCAATAAGCGGCAATTTCACAAACAGCGACATAAGCGTCGAATCGGTATTCAATCCCAAAACGTTGGCAAACGCGCCCATTAAAGAATAGATATAGTATGTCAGCGGAAACACGTCGGTACCGTGGCGCACGTAATAATCGCCTCCGAATCCGCTTGCTTCGAGACGCGAAAAAAGATCCACTACAGTATCGTAATCGGAACGGTATCCTTTTACGGCGAATACGAATATAAGGCGCAATATAAGCCCTATCACCAGAACGATCAGCAGCAAAGCCGTAAAATTGAGCGTGCGCTCGCTAGCGGCGGTCGAGCCGTCGGAAGAACGCACGGCGTCGGTCTTTCCTATAACGCGCACCATAAGCCAAATAAGCGCTATCACGGAAATAACGGTAAATAACGAAAATAACAGCGGATACAGTAAATTAACTACCGAAACCGACAACAGCTCTGAATAAGTTCCCATAAGCATTTTACTCCAAAATGTAATTGAATTATCGGATATATCGTTTTTTTCCTATTCCTTATAATAATATACTTTTACAAAATAATCAAGTTATTATCGTCGAAAGAGATAAAATAAAAATGAGAATTCGTTTCGAATCCTCATTTTTATTACCCGATACATTATTTGATCTCTTTGATTTTGGCCGCTTTGCCGGACAGTTTACGCAAGTAATACAATTTAGCTCTGCGGACTTTGCCTTTGCGGACCACCGTTATGCTTTCGATACGCGGCGAGTGAAGCGGGAACGTTCTTTCTATGCCGACTCCGAACGATACGCGGCGGACGGTAAACGTTTCTCTTACGCCGCCGTTACGCTTGGCGATGACGGTACCTTCGAACGCCTGCGTTCTTTCACGGTTGCCCTCGACGACTTTAACGCCGACCTTTACGACGTCGCCCACGTTAAAAGCGGGAACTTGCGCCTTTAAGTACTCTTTTTCGTTAGCTTCGATAATGCTGTTCATGACTATACCTCCTCTGGTTTTATACGCACGTTCTTACGCTACCGATTTTAATATAGCGCAGCGGACCGTACGAGTCACTGAATAATTATATCAAAAACTTCGTCTCAACGCAAGCGATTATTGCTCGGTTTTAACGTTTATTTCGATTTTTTTCGAGCGTGACAAAACTATTATGCTTATAAAACCGCAGAATACTAAGCGTTTATCCAGGTATACGCGGTATAAACGCCGGTAAGACACGTTGCGTTGACCGCGGGATCGCTCACGTCAACGACTTGCTCGGTCAATGTTTCCGCCGACACAACTTTCCACCCGGCGATAACTTCAAAATAGGCGCTTTTTAAGCTGTCGCACTTATAAAAAGCGTTCGGCTGTATCCTCCCGACACTTGCGCCGACAGTTACCGATTCCAAACGGGAGCAACCGTAAAACGCACCGTAAAGCACTTTTCCGCCGGTTACGACAACATTTTTAAGACTGTCGGGAATATAATAAACAGTTTTCGTTATATCTCCCGCGCTACCGTAGTAATACTGTTCCGTCGCCGTGCAGCCCTCGGTCATAACTGTGCCGAATATCCACCCGAGAGGATGTTGGTTGTAATCGGTCTCATTCGCGCCCGCACGGCTTCCGACAAACGGCACGGTAAGGGATACGAGATTACCGCAACCCGCAAACGCGCCTCTGCCTATACTTGTAATTTTATCCGATACGACAAATTCCGTGATAGCCGTACAGCCGGAAAAAGCGCTCGCGCCTATACTTGTTATGCCGTCATGCAGTTCTATATTTCTTAAAGACGTACAACCGAGAAATATGCCGGTACTCAGCATAGTAACTTTATCGGGAATACGTATCTGTGTAAGAGAAATACAGTCGGAAAACGCGTTTGAGCCTATCATAGTCACCGAATCGGGAATTTCAACGGTTTTTAACGACGCGCAACCCGAAAAAATACCGGTGCCGAGCGAAGTCACGGCTCCGCTTATTTCGATGTTTTTTAATGACGCGCAATCTTTAAACAAACTGCCGGACAGCATCCCCGTTACGCCGGAAGGAATGGTTACGGAAGTAAGCGATCCGCAACCGTAAAACGCCCGTTCCAATATGTATTTTACCGAATCTCCCAGTGTTATGTCTGTCAAATTTACGCAGTTTTCAAACGCCGACGCTCCGATATTTGTCACTCCGTTGCCCACCGTGACCTTTTTCAGTCCGGTGCAATCGTAAAATACGTAATACCCTATAGCCGACACGTTATCTTCTATATCGACGCTCGTCAGGTTCTCCCTGCCGCGGAACGAATCGTTCATTATTATCCCGCAGGTCACCGTAACGCTTTGCAAACTATCAGGCATATACTTGCAAGCCTGAGCTGGTATTACCGCGCCGATTATCCCTGTATTGTCAAACGCCGTTTCCGCAATCGTCTTTATGCCGTCCGGCAAAACGATATTTTGTATGCGCACGCAATTTGCAAAAGCGCTTGCAGCTATATTTTCCGCATCAGTGATACATACCGTATTCAACGAATCCGGCACGTATGCGGAATGGTATCGAGAGTCGGTAGCTCCGAAAATATAGCCGAAATGGGTATCCGGAGTATCGTTTCTTGCCGCTCCTACAAACGGCACGGTTAGTTTTGAGACGTTGTCGCACCCGCGTAACGCCGCGCGCTCTATTCTTATTACGCTGTCCGGAAAATCGATTTCCGTAAGCCCCGTGCATTTGTAAAAAGCATACATACCTATCACAGTTTCGCCGCCGCCGAAAGTAACGCTTTTAAGTCCGGCGCATCCGTCAAAAGCGTTTGCGCCAATGACGGATATGTTTCTTCCCATTACAATGCCGATCAGCGAACTTCCGACAAATCCGCGTTCATCTATCGCCGTTACCGGCAAACCGTTGTATTCGGCGGGTATTACGATATTTCCGGTAGCCGCGCCCGCCGAAACGCTGTAATGCGATCTATCGGCGGAAAGCGTAAACGACAACCCGATAGTGTATTCGGCGCGATACGTGCATACCGAACATACTCCGTCTCTCCATACATGCGGCGTTTCTTCGCTCTTTTCTTCCGTATGAGCGCAAACTGCCGCCCGCCAGTGTTTCTCGGAATCATACGTCCAACTGCGCGCAAACGAATGACCTGTAGGCGGAATTTTTACATAGGTCGTGTAATCGCATTTGAGACATATCTCATACGCTTCAAAACCTGCTTCCGTACATGTCGCGGCCTGCGCCTTGAAGCGTTTTATATCGTGACCGAGGGACGGCACGTCCTGTTTTTCGGTCGCAGCGCATTTTGCGCACGTACGGCGTTTAACACCCGGTAAAAGACAATCGGCCGGACTGTCGTTATCCCATGTCCATACGCCCCAGCCGTGCCCCGCGGCTTTTACCGTATCGGTTTCGACGGCGTCGCACAATATGCAACGTCTGGTTTTTGTTCCGTCTTCGGTACACGTTGCAGGCGCGGAGACCGTCCAATCGTTCCATGCGTGTTCATGCTCAAGTTGTCCGCCGTCTCTGCCGCAAGCCGTAAAAACGCTTGTGCAAAGCAATATAAACGCCGTAAACAAAAAAATTTTTAATATTTTATTCGTAAGTCCTCTTTTCACCGTGGTTTCCCCGTATGTATCCGTATGCGCAAAATCACGAAACGGGACGACCGTTTCCGGCCGCCCCATTTTACCGTAGACTCTCAATTCAACGCTTTGAGTTCGGCGGTAAGTTTCTGCAAATTCTCGCGCTCCACGTCTATCAAAGCCGCGTACGTTCTGAAATAATCGACATCCGTATCGTCGGGTTTGGTATGCGAGATTATCGCCTCTATGATAGCCACTTGCGAACGCCCCAACTTGCGTTCGAGATTCTCTATTTCTTCGCGGCTTTGTTCTATCGCCTTTTTCAATTGTTTTTTATTAGCCATTATATTTTACTCCTTTTTTCCATATTCAGTCGGATTGTTCATCCGAATTTACGGTAGCCGCCGCTTCTTCCGCGGTCTCCAAAACGGATTGGTCATTATTTACGGACCGTCGGGCCTTCGTATCGACCTGTTGCGTCCGGACCATAGCGCCGACAGGCACTTCGTCGACTATTACCACGCGCATTGCCCCGCAACAAACCATGTCTTCTTTGGACTTCTCTTTCAGATCGTATTTACGGACCTTTGTTTTGCCTTTTTCGATACCGAATTTGTCGGCGAGCCGTTCAAACAGATACTTGAATACCTCGACTTTGTTTTCGCTTAAAACGCGTATGAGCATAGGCGTTTTGGCAAAACGCTTTTTATCCGACTTGTCTTCGCCGTGATATTTTCCGTTCGCATATTTCGCGGGATCCAAAGCAAGCGCGACGCACAGTCTTTTGCCTAAAAACAGAATAGTTCCGAGCAACTCGTTACCGAATAAAATCCTCTGCCGTGCAAACCCTTTTTCGAGCTTTATCTTTTCATAAGAACGTATCTCGTCCGATATCTGCGTATAATACGTCTTGGCGTCGTCTTCCGAATAACGGAGTTTTGCCTCAAACCCCAACGAATAGCGCACATAAAACCGTTTGCCGTTGAATCTCTTTGCGCGCATTCCTATTTTATTGCGCATACGCGAAGATAACGAGTCCACTTCCAACACAACGGTATTTAAGGGCTGGTCAGCCGCAACCGGCGCCGCCGAGGGCATAAACGACTCGTCATCTTCATCTTCCGATCCTTCGTCGTAAGTTTCGTCGACGGGATCGACCCATTGATAAGACAATGCTTCCCCGCCGCCTTTAAGATATTCGATCTTCGCAAGCAACGCGCTCCGCCGGCTTTGCAATTCTTCGTTATGCAACCGGCGTTCCGCTTTAACACGCCATATAACGGAGAAATATACGTTAAGGGTGATAAGTCCCGCCAACAATACGCTTACGATAACTATCAACGCAATCTGCCAACCCACGAATACGGAGGCAAGAATCAAAAAGGAATTACTCATTATATATTTCCTCCTTGACCGTTATTTCCGCTTGCGGCATCGGCTTCCGCCAAGTCCGCCATGCGGGCTTTATGTTTTAGAAACTGTCCCAAAGCGCACGCTCCGGCAAGCAATACGACTCCGCACAATACGCACATAACGATTGTAAAAAGTTTTGTCGCGCTCTGCACTTCCCATGTGAATGTGCGCGCGCCGTTTGTTCCGTCCGACCATACGTAATTTTTATCGTCCGTCAAATACACGGTCACGTCGTATCTGCCGGGCGAATCCTGCTTATTACCTACAATACGCATGACGTCCGCGTCGAAATTTCCCGGCATATAAGTCAGCGTTTTGCCGTTTACCATAAATGTGCGGGGATCCGACGTCGGCACCTGAACTACTTTCGGCGCGACTGTCCACGTAAGATCCACTTTTCCGTTTTGGTCCGCGCCTCCGCCCGACCAGGCGCTTTCGTCGGCATATTTCAGCGAGACCGTGATGCGGTACGTTCCGGCATCGGTAGCGTAAACGGTTCCGGTCTCGGCATTGAATTCCAAACCGTCGCCTACTTCGACGTTCATGGCAAGCGGGTCGTAGCCTATTATCCCCATAGAAAGAAGATTGCCGTTAAAAGTATCGTTTTTGCCGACACCTGCGGAAATGACCCCGAACGACGGAGTTTTATACTGTGTGGGAAGCACTCTAAAAGCATAAGTCCCCGGCAAAGCGTTATAATTATCGGTAGCGGCGACCGCAGCTTTTAACAGATAATTGCCCACCGGTAAAGAACGGAAGAGGTCGACAAGTTCGGAGGGTATCATGCCGTCCGGTACACGAATATTTTTAAGCCGCGCAATTTGCTCCTGCGTCAACTTGTCTTTTGTATCGGCTGCCGGCTCTATTTCAAACACCGCGGTCTCGTCGCCGTATTTGGCGTGTCCTATAACGGTGCTTATCTCGCGGTTGAACGTTCCGTAAATCCACGGAGCAATACTAAGCGAAGTAGTCCATGAATTATCGGTCGCCGCTTTGATGGTAAACGTCTTTTCGACAGTGCCGGTGTAATTTCCTATTCCGGTAAATATCGCCGTAGCTTTAATGCTTGACGAAACGTTTGCGTTTATGTTGTTTTTGTACGTTATCTTATAATCTTTATCGGCAACCAGAGTTATGCCTTTCCAGACAATGCTTTCGGCAACGGTCACTTCCGAACCGGTATATACAGTCTCGTCTTCAAAAGATATAACAAGGTCGGGATCCGACTGTATGGAACGTTTAGATACGGTAAAAGTAAATTCTTTTTGTTCGGAACGGTATAAAACGTTACGGCTGTCCCGCCAGTCGGGAGCTTTTACCGTAAGCGTATATTCGCCTGCGCCGTTCTCCATCAATAGCATGCGAAAATATTCGCCTGCGCCGGAACGAATGATGTCGCCTTTTTTATCGGCGGCGTTATCGTCGTATTCATAAAGCGCATTGCCCTGCAATACAACGGCGTCCGCAACGTCTTGCCCGAAGTACAAAGTTATGTATAACGTATCGCCGTATTCCGGTCCGGGCAAATCGGAAACTTCGGAACCGAAAGTTATTTCGCTGCTTCCGAAATCCCCGCCGCCTATGACATTTGCCGCCGTCACGATCGCCCAGTCTTTTTCCACCGAACCGTCGGTACCAGGTGCAAAACGGAAATTGGAGTTAAGAGTAAAAGTAAAAGTCGTTTTTACAGCCGTAACTTTTCCGGCTTCGCCGGCGGGCGCTTTATCTTCCGCATTGCCGACTTTATGCGTATAATTTATGGTTTTCACGTAATTTTCAAACGGTTCGCCGAATAGAGTGTGCTCTATCCTGTATTCGGGATTCAAAACTACGGTCATACCCTCGCCGTTATAAAAGGCATAATAGTATTTATTGTTACCTTCCACCTCGTTGCCGTTCTCAATATATACGGCGTCGCTTTTAAGAGGGATATACTTATACGCTCCCTCGTTTCCCGTCCGCACGGCCAACAACGCGTTCGATCTTTCCGAATCGTCGAAAGCATCGGTAAAGTCTACGACGGCGGGATCAACGGTCATGTTCGTACCCATGACTGCGGCAGGCAGTGCAAAGTCTCCGCCGTAGTCGTTTGCTTTTTCAATCTCGACCGTATATACTGCGGCATTTAACATGCTGTCGACGGGTTTTCCTTCAAACGCTCCGGAAAATTCGAGACGCAGTCCCGGATCGACCGGCACGGTATCTCCATCTAAAAGTTTAAGGTCGGCGGCAGTATATCCCGGCGCGTAAACGTATGCGCTGTAACTTGCTCCGTTTGCAAACGTCGCCGACAGCACCGCGCGCACGTTATGATCGTTTTTCCGGCCCGTGTACGTAAATACTGCGCCACTTCCGCCCGACACGGATACCCATTGCGCACCGTTATATTTCTGCCACGTAACGCCCGTATCATACTCCAAAACGTTATCGCCGCCGTCCTTCGGCTGCGTGATCGTAAAAAGTTTTACGACTTTACCGCCGTAATTGCCGGTACCTTCTATTATCACACGCCCCGGACCTTCGCCAACGTGCGTATTGTTTTCGTAAGTAACTTTATAAGTGGGGGTCTCCCAATCGCCCAAGTCGTTCCAATCGAGCGTTTCCTCCGAATATCCCCAATGCTCTCCGGTCCAGGTGACCGTAAACGGCTCAACAGCGGGAGTTATCGCCGTTCCGTTGAATTCCGCCGTAGTTGCGGATATAGCGATATCGTCGGCGACGTCCGCAAGATCTTTCGGCGCGACCGTGATAGTCAGCGTAATGCTGTAATTGTCGCCGTTATCGTCGGTAACGGTGGCAACACCCACATAAGTGCCCACTACCGTCAACAACGTTTTATCACTTCTCTTGTTATCTTCCGCCTCGTTGGTTATCCATTGGATCTTTCCGTCGGAATCGATCTCGTATTCGGTGCAATACCTGAATACTATAAATTCGTCGTTGCCGCCGTTGCGTCCTTCCGCTTTTATCTTGGCGCCCGGCAAGCCGTACGTACCGTACGCCATCTCGTCGCCGTTATTGTGCTTTGATTCGCGGTCATAATTATCGTAAACGTAATCTCCGTTTTCATCGACATCGTAGCACCATACGTATTTGCCGGAGACATACTTGGAAGTTACCGCATGGTAATACCAAAAAGTGAACTGCGCGGAATAAATCACGTTTCCGCCGTCGTCGCACATGGCATCCTCGCCGCTCTCGCTGAAATGCAGATACTTGTTGGGATCGATATACGCGCCGTTAGGCATGTGGTTATATTTGCCGTAATCTGCTATCGGCGCCAACGCCCCGTTAAGATATATTTCCGCCGAAGACGTTACTTCTTCCGTACCGTCCCATTCGGTAGCTTCCAGTTTACCGATTATCTTCACGGTAAGAGCGCTTTTACTCGTCATATCGGTATTGTCCCAATACTTTTGACCTACGACGTTGTTTTCCACGTCTTCCTTACCGTCATCGTATTCCGTACGGCGGTTTTGTTTTAATACGGAAGGACCGCACAACAATAGCTCGGCGCCTTTTTCCTTGCGGAAGTAGATCCCCGCACCCATAACGGCATAATAATTATACCCGCGGTTAACGGTATTGCCGTATACTTTTCCGCCGCGCAGGACTTTTTCAGCGACCGACTCAACATAACCGCCCAATTGCACATTGCCTTTCGTGTATACGCCGCCGCCGTAAGTAGACGCGTTATTATACGCTATCTCTCCTCCTGCGACCAAAAGGTTTTCGGCTTGGGAAAACGGTTACCCGCCGCCGCCGTAACCGACGTTTCCGTTATATAAAACTTTGCCGCCGGTCATGGCTATTTTCCCCGATTCGGAATATATGCCGCCGCCCTGACTGTTATAGCCGAATCCTCTGTTATAAGATATCATGCCGCCGGACATTTCCATACTGCCGCTCGCGCCGAGGCAGACTCCCGCGCCGCTACGCGAAGAATTCGCCAATACATTACCCGAAACTATTTTGAGCGTACCGTTGGAAAAAATGCCGCCGCCGCGGGTATCCGTATTATCGGTCTCGCCGCAACTGTTGCCGATAACGTTGCCGCCGTCGATCTCCATTAAAGAAATATTCGTAGCGTTGGTACTGCCGTAAATTCCGCCGCCCTGCAAATTGGAATAATTTCCGTAAACCGTTCCGCCGAACATTCTCAGCGTACCGGTACCGTAAACGCGGATACCTCCGCCGAGCGAATCGCCCCACTGTGAACTACCATTTGTTTTGCCGCCGGTGATCATGCCGCCGTAAACGGCTTGTTTTACGGTATCGGAAACATTTCCCGGTTGCGATAATTCATAAGTATATTTTGCGTTTTCGATCCCGTCGCCGCCGTCTTTATCTTTGTAATGCGCCGCCGTAGGATCGCTGTCGCATATTATGAGCGTGCCCGGTACATAAAAAACACCGCCGGACTGCCCCTCGCCTATGTTGCGGTCTACGACATGACCGTTAAGATCGAAAATTATTTTGTTCTCTGTAGTGACAGTTAAAAGTCCCTCGGGGATCGCGCTGCCGGATCCGGCAAATCCGTATCCGGTCCCGAATTTAGGAGCGCCCCCCCCGAGTTTTCCGCCTGCCAATCCTCCGTGAGCCGGACGTAAACGTAACTGTTTTGTTGCGTCATCAATTTTTGCGACAACTGCACCGCCCGGGTCCACTGCGCCGCTTTGTCTTCTCCCGACAACTCGAAAGTATACGATTGCCCCGCTTCGTCGGGTCGCCAATCCCATTGTCCGTCGTCGTTTTTCACCATGTTTACCGGACGATACGCGTCCAGAACATCCGACACCGGTTTTGCCGCCGACACGACAGTCGTATCCGACGCCAACCCGTCGGCGCGTCTTTCTTCGAAAAGGCTCGCTACGCATTGAGACATTGCGAGCACCGACATAATGCAAACCGAAACAAACAGCATGACCGCATTACGTTTTGACGAAATCGCCTTTTTCACAAACATCCCTCCTGTATAAAACACCCGATATTACAGCAATCGATTTTCAGTTTGTGAAAATTTTATCACAATTTCCATATAATGTCAAATAGTATACCCTCGAAAAAAATCCGAAAATATACGAGAAAATACAAAAATATATAAAAATCTTATAAAATGCGACTGGTTTTAAGCGTATTCCGCTGACTTACGAAAACTATCTGCAAAATCTCCGAATTTATCGGCGAATATCGCATCGCGCATTCTTTCGGTAAGACGCGTAAGATATCTTATATTGTGCATGCTCAAAAGCTCCGCTCCGAGTATCTCGTCTGCTTGTACCAAATGCCGCAAATACGCTTTTGTGAAATTTTTGCAGCAATAACAGTCGCATTCGGGATCGAGCGTGGTAAAATCCTCTTTATAAGCGGCATTCTTTACAGTAACTTTGCCTTGCGACGTCATTGCGGTACCGTATCTCGCGGTGCGCGTCGGAAGAACGCAGTCAAACATATCGATACCGCGCAAAACTCCTTCCACAAGGCAATCGGCGCTGCCTACGCCCATGAGGTATCGCGGCATTTCGTCAGGATAATACGGACGCATAACGTCCATTATACGGTACATGACGTCCTTGGGTTCGCCTACGCTAAGTCCGCCGATCGCGATACCGCATTCGGCATAAGGTATGGTTTCTTTCAACGACCGCAGACGCAGATCGTCGTACATATTTCCCTGCACAATGGGAAAAAGCATCTGGGTTTCGTTTTTATGGGCATCGTAACATCTTTTAAGCCATCTTACAGTACGCTCGTGCGCTTTTTCGGCATACTCGTATGTGGCGCCGTACGTACTGCACTCGTCAAATGCCATTATGATATCGGCGCCCAAACTGTTTTCTATCTCCATAGCCGATTCGGGCGTAAAAAAATGTTTGCTCCCGTCAAGATGCGAATGGAACAAAACTCCTTCGTCGGTGATATTATTCAGCTTTGCAAGCGAAAACACCTGGAATCCGCCGCTATCGGTAAGTATCGGCTTGTTCCACCCCATAAATTTGTGCAGACCGCCGGCTTGTTCGACCAGCTTATGCCCCGGACGCATGTATAAATGATAAGTGTTCGACAAGATTATCTGCGCGCCCGTGCGCTCGATATATTCGGGCGTAAGAGATTTGACGGTGGCTTGCGGACCGACCGGCATAAACACCGGAGTGATTATTTTTCCGTGCGGAGTGGTAAGCTCGCCTACGCGCGCTCCGCTTTGTTTGCAAACGTGTAAAACTTTATATTCGAATTTTTTCATAATATCAACATCGAGTCTCCGAAACTGAAAAAGCGGTATTTTTCCTTAACCGCAAGGTCGTACAATTCCATCACTTTTTCCCGCCCGCACAAAGCCGATACGAGCATCAAAAGCGTCGATTCAGGCAAATGAAAATTTGTTATAAGTGCGTCTACGACTTTGAAATCATACGGCGGATAAATAAATATATCTGTTTCTCCGCTGTAAGGAGCCAATTCTCCACCTCTTTTCGCCGCGCTTTCAAGTACTCTTACAGACGTAGTACCAACCGCAATGACGCGACGCCCTTCTTTTTTCGCCTTATTTACGATATTGCAGGTTTCGGTGCTTATCTCGAAGTATTCGCTGTGCATCTTATGCTTTGAAACGTCGTCGACTTTTACCGGACGGAACGTCCCCAGCCCTACGTGAAGCAATACCTCCGCTATTTCGACGCCCGCATCTCTTATCGTTTCCATAAGCGCGGGAGTAAAATGAAGCCCCGCGGTGGGCGCGGCGCTCGAACCGTCCTCTTTCGCGTACACCGTTTGATACCGCTCGGAATCTTTCAGCTTTTCCTTGATATACGGCGGCAACGGCATTTCGCCTATCCGCGACAGAGCATCCTCGAATACGCAATCGAAAATAAATCTTACTTTTATAAGCCCTTCTTCGCCGACTTCCGTAATAAAAGCCTTTAATTCCCGCGAAAATACGACTTCGCTCCCCGCCTTTAATCTTTTGGCGGGTTTCGCCAACACTTCCCAGTCGGTAAGTCCGAGTCTTTTATGCAATAAAAACTCTATACGCGCGCCGGTCCCGCTCTTTATTCCGAATATCCTGGCCGGCAAAACTCGCGTATTGTTTATCACCAAAACGTCGCCGCGTCTTAAAAATTGCGGCAGATCCGAAAATTTTTTATGTCGCGTAGTATTGTCTTTACGGTCGTAAACAAGCATACGCGAACTGTCGCGCGGATACGCAGGAGACTGCGCGATAAGCTCCTGCGGCAAATCGTAATAAAAGTCGGACGTTTTCATAATTTACTCAAACTCCGTCAAGACCGATAAGAGCGTTTTGCGATGCGGGACGAGGTATCCCGAGATGCTCGTATGCGGCGGACAGGCAAACCCTCCCTCTCGGCGTACGCGCGATAAATCCGAGTTGCAACAAATAAGGCTCTATTACGTCTTCAATAGTAACGGAATCTTCGTTTATAGCCGCAGCTACGGTATCGAGCCCCACCGGACCGCCTTCGAACTTTTCGGCCACGGCAAGCAGATATTTTCTGTCGTTGTAGTCCAACCCCAAAAAATCGACCTCCAATAAGTCAAGCGCATGACGGCACAACTCCGTATCTATTTTTCCGTTTTTCTCCACTTCGGCAAAATCCCGGACGCGCTTTAATAATCGGTTCGCTATACGCGGCGTACCGCGCGAACGACTCGCTATCTCTATTGCGGCGTCGGAAGACAATTCAATTTTAAGGATACGGGCGCTTCTGCTTACAATGACCGCCAGGTCTTCGGGCGAATACATCTCAAGCCTGCATATAACACCGAAACGATCGCGCAACGGTCCGGTAAGCATGCCGGCGCGCGTTGTCGCGCCTATCAACGTGAACTTCGGTAAATTAAGACGCATACTGCGTGCGGAAGGTCCTTTGCCGATTACTATATCCAACGCGTAGTCTTCCATTGCAGGATAAAGTATTTCTTCCACCGCTCTGTTAAGCCGGTGTATCTCGTCCACGAAAAGCACGTCGTTTTCGCCGAGATTTGTAAGTATACCCGCCAGATCCCCGGCGCGTTCTATCGACGGACCGCTGGTTATCCTTATCTGCGAGCCCAGCTCGGAGGCTATTATGTGTGACAAAGTAGTCTTACCAAGCCCCGGGGGACCGTATAATAACACATGATCCAACGCCTCATGCCTTTTTTTGCTCGCCTCGATAAATACTTTTAAGTTGCTTTTTACTTTGTCTTGCCCCACATATTCGTCCAGCGTCTTGGGGCGTAAAGTCATGTCCAATGCGTTGTCGTCGGCAATCTTCGTACTCGTTATAAAACGTTTTTCATCCATATATATTTCCCCGTTCAACCTTTAAGAGCCGCTAAAACGATTTCTTCGGTAGACATTCCGGTTTTTTCGCAACGCGCGACAGCTATCTGCGCCTCTTGCCTTGTATATCCCAGCGACAAAAGAGCTTCGATTGCTTCGTTGTTCGCGTTAAGCACGACAGCGGTCGGTTGAAACAAAGCCGTCTCCGTTCCAGGCGCGATTTTATCATGCAATTCCACTATGATCCTTTCCGCAGTCTTTTTTCCGATACCCTTTATTTTGCTCAGTTTTCCCGCATCCGAACCCGCTATCGCCGATATTATGTCAGACAAACTACCGCTGCTGAGTATAGAAATGGCCATTTTGCACCCGATTCCGGATATACCGATAAGTTTTTTGAAAAAATCTTTTTCGATCTCGTCGGCAAATCCGAATAAAGACATATCGTCTTCCTGCACGTTAAGATAGCAGTATATTTTGCATTCGTTGCCGATCTTGCCCAATCTTTCGGCGGTATACGAACTTACAAACAGCTCGTACCCCACTCCGCATGCCTCTACTACCGCGGTATTTTCGTCCGCAGATATAAGCGTTCCTTTAATATAGTTATACATTTATAACCTCTAATTCAATATTCTGTGGGCGTATTCGCCGAAACTCGCGTGACATATAGCGGCGGCAAGCGCGTCGGCGACGTCGTCGGGTTTAGGAACTTTGTCGAGACCCAGCAACGCCTTTACCATAAACTGCACCTGATGTTTTTCCGCTCTGCCGTTGCCGGTAAGCGCTTGCTTTATTTGAAGCGGCGTATATTCGTACAGCTTTCCGCACTTTTTTACGGCGCACAACAGTATTACTCCTCTTGCCTGCGCCACCTTTATCCCCGTTGTGATATTTGTGTTAAAAAACAATTCTTCCACAGAAACAACGTCGGGACTGAATTTATTTATAATAGCCGTTAAAGCGTCGTCAAGCATTGCAAGACGCACCGGAATGCTTTCGTCCTTCGGCGTTTGTATAACGCCGTAATCTATTGCCGTAAGCCGCGCTCCGTCCTTTTTTATTACTCCGTAGCCTATCGTGGCATACCCGGGATCGATTCCCAAAATTATCAAAATATACTCCGATTTTCTTGCTTATTTCGGCAAAATGTATTATTATAAATATATAATGAATTTTTATTTAAGTCAAGTGTAATTGACGTATTAAGGAGCCAAAATGGAAAAAATGAAAATCGTTCTCGCATATTCCGGCGGACTTGACACCACCATTATCATCCCCTGGTTAAAAGAGAACTACGATTGCGAAGTCATTGCCGTAGCAGCCGACGTGGGACAGGGAGAAGAACTCGCTCCGCTCAACGAAAAAGCTATTCGCAGCGGCGCAGCAAAGATATTTATAGAAGATCTTACCGAAGAATTCGTAAAAGACTACGTGTTCCCCACATTGAAAGCCGGAGCAATATACGAAGGCAAATATCTTTTGGGAACGAGTTTCGCGCGTCCCGTGATAGCAAAACGCCTTGTTGAGATCGCCGAACGCGAAGGAGAGACAGCCATCTGCCACGGCTGTACCGGAAAAGGCAACGATCAGGTGCGTTTCGAACTCTCCATCAAAGCGCTCAGCCCCGACATGAAGATAATAGCTCCCTGGCGCATATGGGACATAAAATCGCGCGAAGAAGAAATCGCTTACGCCGAAGCGCGCGGGCTGGATGTGCCGGTATCCAAAAAACATCCTTATTCGATGGATCGCAACATCTGGCATCTTTCGCACGAAGGAAGCGACCTCGAAGACCCCTGGAACGAACCGCAAGACGAAATGTTGCTTATTTCGAAACCGCTTTGCAAAACGCCGGATAAAGCCGAATACGTTGAGATCGAATTCGACAAAGGCGTTCCCGTCGCCGTAAACGGCAAAAAACTCTCGCCCGCCAAACTGCTTGAAGTTCTTAACGAAACAGGAGCAAAACACGGCGTCGGCGTGTGCGACATGGTGGAAAACCGTCTTGTGGGAATGAAATCCCGCGGAGTATACGAAAACCCCGCCGGCTCCATCCTGTATGCCGCCCATCACAATCTGGAAGAGTTAACTCTGGACCGCGCGACTTTCCACTACAAAGAACAGGTAGCTCTGCGTTTTGCCGAACTGGTTTACGACGGCAACTGGTTTACCCCGCTCCGCGAGGCTTTGAGCGCTTTTGTGGATTCCACCCAGCAAACGGTCACGGGCGTCGCCCGTGTTAAACTGTATAAAGGAAATATAATAGGCGCCGGAGTAAAATCGCCTTATTCGTTATACGACGAAGATATCGCGACTTTCGGAGCCGACGAAGTGTACGACCAAAAGGATTCCGCAGGATTTATCAACCTGTTCGGACTCCCGCTTAAAGTACGCGCGAAAATGCTGAAAAAAAACAATAAAAAATAAGAGGGCACACCTACATGAAAATGTGGACAGGTCGGTTTAAGTCGGCTTTGGACGAACAAGCCGACGCTTTTAACCGTTCGCTTCCCATAGACAAGCGGTTATACAAACACGATATCATGGGCAGTATAGCGCATGCCACCATGCTGGGAGAATGCGGTATAATTCCCCAAAACGAAGCGGACGCGATATGTCGTTCGCTTTCCGACATATTTTACGATATCAATAACGGCAAACTTAAAATATCCGACGCCGAAGACATACACATGTTTGTAGAAGAAGAACTCACAAACAGGCTCGGACAGATCGGAAAAAAGTTGCATACCGGAAGATCTCGCAACGATCAGGTGGCGCTTGACGTACGGCTTTATATGCGCGACGCCGTTACCGACATAATATCGCTGTTAAAAGACCTTACAAAAACGCTTTGCGATATCGCCGAGAAACACACCGGAACGTATATGCCGGCATATACCCACATGCAAAAAGCCCAGCCCACCACTTTGGCCCACCATTTGGGCGCGTACTGCGAAATGCTGTTGCGCGATATCGACCGCTTATCCGACTGCAGAAAAAGAATAAATGTTTTGCCTCTCGGAAGCGGTGCTTGCACCACCACCACTTACCCTATAAACCGTAATCGAGTAGCGCAGTTGCTTGATTTTTCCTCAGTGTCGCAAAATTCGTTGGACGGAGTATCGGACAGAGATTTCGCAATAGAATTCACAGCCGCATGCTCGATAATAATGATGCATTTGTCCAGATTCAACGAGGAGATAATATATTGGGCAAGCGACGAATTCGGTTTTGTAACGCTGAGCGACGAGTTCAGCACGGGTTCGAGCATAATGCCTCAAAAGAAAAATCCCGATATGAACGAGCTTATCCGCGGAAAAACGGGACGTGTGTACGGAGACCTCGTCACATTGCTGACTTTAATGAAAGGTCTTCCCCTCGCATACAATAAAGACATGCAAGAAGATAAAGAAGCCGTCTTTGACTGCGAAGATACCGTTAAGACATGCCTTTCGATTTTCACCGCTCTATTGCCGTCTCTCACTTTTAATGTCGATATCATGTATAAAGGAGCATCCGGCGGATACACCGCCGCAACCGACTGCGCCGATTATCTCGTAAAAAAAGGCATGCCGTTCCGCGACGCGCATAAAGTAATCGGACAAATGGTGGGATATTGTTGCGATAGCGGTAAAACTCTCGACTCGCTTTCTATTGCCGAATACAAGCAGTTTTCGGAAATGTTCGAAAACGATATCCTTAAAACCGTAGCGGTAGCCGATATGGTCGATTCCCGTAAGATCACGGGAGGTCCCGCAAAAAAAACGGTATTGAGCCGCATAAATAAAATACGAAAACAATTGTCTTTACTCGATTGATACCAAAGAAAAAACTCTCGGATATGATCACAGGAGTTTTTCTATGATGAACGGCTTGATTTTTTATTCCGACAAAGAAAAGTTTTCTTTGCCTACTCCGCACAACGGACAAACAAAATCGTCGGGAACGTCTTCCCATTTTGTGCCGTTCTCTACTCCGCTGTCGGGATGTCCCATTTCTTCGTCGTATTCCCATCCGCATATATTACAGACATACTTCATGATAATCGCTCCTTTTATTGCATTTGATTGATTTTTTACATGTCGTTACAATTATCTTTTCCTACCGGATTATTTTTATGCGCGTTAATCGGTTTTAGAATTTACAGATCCGTACGAACAAAAAGAATAACTCTAAAGGAGAATAATATGAAAATCATTATCGTAGGCGGCGTAGCAGGCGGCGCGTCGGCAGCCGCAAGATTGCGCAGACTGGACGAAAAAGCCGAAATTGTAATATACGAGCGTTCTGGATACATTTCCTATGCGAACTGCGGCTTACCGTATTATATAGGCGGCGTAATTTCCGACGAATCCGACCTCACTCTGCAAACGCCCGAAAGTTTTTCCATGCGATTCGGCGTCTGTGTAAACGTAAGCCATGAAGTTACCGCGATAAATACGAAGACAAAAAGCGTTTCCGTCACCGACTTAAAGACCGGTCGCAGTTTTAATGATAATTACGACAAACTCATCATCTCTACCGGCGCAAGACCCGTTGTTCCCGATTTTGATTGCCGAGACAAACGCATATTTACTATCCGCACGGTAGAAGACACTTTGAAGTTAAGTTCGTTTATAAACGAAAAAAAACCTGTTTCGGCAGTTGTTATCGGCGGAGGTTTTATCGGAGTTGAAACGGCCGAAAATCTGGCACATATAGGCGTTAAAGTAACTCTGTTGCAAAAAGGAGCGCATCTTCTCAATACGGTAGACGGCGATATCGCATCTTTTATACACTCCGAACTGCGGTCGCACGATATTTCGCTTATATTAAACGCCGAAACGGCCGGAATAGAAGCGGAAAAAGAGCGCCTTACAGTGCAACTGCGCGACGGAGCACAGCTGCAGACCGATATGGTCATACTCGCTGTCGGCGTTATTCCGGACAATCATCTTGCCGCAAGCGCGGGACTGAGTCTCGGCATAAAAGGCGCGGTAAAAGTAAATAAGCACATGCAAACGTCCGACCGGGATATTTACGCGGTGGGCGACGTATCGGAAACCTTCAACTATGTTACAGACCGTGACGCAGTGATATCTCTGGCAGGTCCAGCAAATAAACAAGGACGGATAGCCGCCGATAATATTTGCGGAATTGAGAGCGAATATAACGGTTCTCAAGGGTCATCGATAATAAAAATATTCGATATGACGGTAGCCTCGACAGGCATAAACGTAAGACAGGCAAAAGCCGAAAATATCGATTACGAAAAAATCATACTATCCCCCGCTTCCCACGCCGGATATTATCCCGGCGCAAAAGTGATGACGATAAAATTTTTATATGAAAAAAACACGATGAAAATACTCGGCGCACAGATCGTAGGCTATGAAGGCGTTGACAAGCGCATAGACGTTATAGCGACCGCGCTGCGCGCGAATATGAAAGCCGACGAACTGAAAGACCTGGATCTTGCCTACGCGCCCCCGTATTCTTCCGCAAAAGATCCGGTAAACATGATAGGCTTTATCGCCGACAATATTAAAAACGGTCTCGTGCGCCAATTCGCATACGAGGATCTGCCCGTTCTGCAAAAAAGCAAAAACGCTATGCTTATAGATACTCGCACAACTCGCGAGTATATGCGCGGACACGCCGAAGGATTTATCAACATACCTCTCGACGAATTGCGCAACCGATTGGACGAACCGGACAAAAAGAAAAAAATATACGTAATGTGCCAAAGCGGTCTAAGAAGTTATCTGGCTACCCGCATACTTATGCAAAACGGATATGACGCATATAATTTTTCCGGCGGCTACAGATTTTACGCAAGTATATCAAAAGAAGAAATTGCCGCAAAGGAATGTTATCCTTGCGGCAAAGACAAAAACTCGTAATATTTTTTATAATTTATCTATAAATGTTCGATACACCGTCACTATCACGTATTTATTCGTTGACGGTATGTATCAATTCGTCCATTATCGACCGTTTGTCGCAGTCATCCATATCCGCCAGTTCCGAAAGCATATACAGCATTTTCAGCTTGCGCGCATTTTCTTCGCCAATATCTCCCGTCTCGCCCATTTTGGCAAGTTTGCTGCGAAGAGTCTGCTCTTTTGCAGTGTTTTTGGCAATTGCGTTATAATGTTTTTCGCACACGCTCAAAACCGCCGACAATTTGTCTTTGGCAAACATACTTATGTAACGGTTGCCTACAAATACCAGATGGTCTACAAAAGTATAACCCAAAAGATCGCAACACGTGACCACCCGCGCGGTCGATTGTATGTCGGCCTGTGAAAAATCCAACGTTCCTCCAGGATGGTTGTGAGCAAGGATGATTTTTTTCGCGCCGTTCCTGTCGGCGCACCTCAAAAGTTTTACTATATCGAAAGACGTGGCGTCCACAGACCCGACCGATATCTCGTCGGTCTGTATAACTTCGTCGTTGATATTGAGCGAAGTCATCAATAAAGCTTCTTTGGTACGCCCCAAAAAACGCGCATACATATATTGCGCCGTTTCGGCGGCGGTACGCAATACGCAAGGATGTTCGAAACGCGAGTATTCCGCGCGCAATACTATCTGCAAAACGTTTGAAAGCAAATGCGCCGTTTGGTCTCCCACTCCCGGCACTCTCTTCAACTCGTAAAAATCGGCATGCAATACCGCTGATAACGAGCCGAACATGCGTATCAACTCCTTCGCCAACGGTTTGGTATCCTGTCTCGGATTCGTAGCAAACAGCAGATATTCCAAAAGCTCGTAATCGGCGAAAGAAGACAAGTCGGGATTGCGGTCCATAGCCGCTCTCACGCGCCCGCGATGTCCCGCCGAATCGTTACGTTCGGCAGACTTATGCTCTCCCATCAATTTGCGCAGTTCGTCGTTATCGCAAACGCCGTCCATTGACCGCTCCTTTATACGGATATTTATTCTCTGATCTGACCGTTACCGTATATCACATATTTCTCGCTCGTCAGTTGCTTTAATCCCAAAGGACCTCTGGCATGGAGTTTTTGCGTGGATATACCCATTTCGGCTCCGAAACCGAACTGAAAACCGTCGGTAAAACAAGTGGACGCGTTAACGTAAACCGCCGCGCTGTCTATACGCGACGTGAAATATTCCGCAGCTTCTTTGCTTTCGGTAACTATCACTTCGCTGTGTTTGGTCGAGTATTTGTTGATATGTTCGCACGCCTCCTCGACTCCGCGAACCACCTTTACCGAAATTTTCAAAGCGAGATACTCCGCCG
>CATKCE010000075.1 GCA_949744905.1 uncultured bacterium | reverse complement strand
GTCTTGTCACATAACGGTAAAATTTTTTGCAAATACATTCAAAACCGTCGTAAACTGATTTTTCATTGTCGCCTAATTTAATAAAATTCGGTAACTCGCGTTTAACTAAATATTGCCGGAAATCATTTAATCCCAATTCTTCAATGTATTTGTCGTATGGGATTTTTTCTTTTATTCCGATTTTGCCGAGAATAAGATTTTCCATAGCATAAATACGCACTCTCGTGTTTACTATTATTCCGCTACAAAAATCAATTGCTTCATTTTTTTCATTATACAGGATTTCAGTTTTCATTTATCATGTTCCTTATCTCGTTTTCGTCATACAACAAAGCTATTATACACCTTTTAGTTGTAGTTATCAAGTATTATAATAGTCGATAAATGTCCGTAAATGTCGAAAGCATGATTATCTCGTTTTCGTCATATTATTACTTATCCAAATTCAAACAATACATAATAAAAATAGCGGAGATGACGAATGGAAAGTAATACCACATTTATAGAATCTATTAACGAGATATTGCAGGAAAACAAACTCAACGTTAAAAATTTTGCGGATAAGATAGACTGCGACCAAGCAGCCGTCAGGCGTTGGCTATATAAAACGTATTTGCCGGACCCCGAAACAGTTATTAAAATCGCAGAAGTTTTTAATGTTTCGCCAAACTACCTTTTCGGATTTTCAGATAAAAAAGAGTTAAACAAGTCGCGACAGTCGAACACGTTTTACGAGCGTTACGAATCACTGAAAACAATCAACGGTCTTACCGATTACCGCGTATCGAAATCCTGCGAAATTCAAGACAGCGCAATATCAAAATGGAAAAGCGTACGAAAATTCCCTGCTATCGAGTCCATGTTAAAACTATGCAAGACTTATGATTTCAGTTTGGACTATCTACTTGGAATCAGCTCTTATTGACCTCGTTTTCGTCATTTTTTTGTTTGCCGGACATTTGTTAAGGCATAATTCAGTTATACATGACGAAAGGAAGATATCATGCAAGAGTTTATAGAGTTTATAGAAGAAATACTGCAAGATCGAAAAATAAGCTTAAACGAATTCGCGGAGGACATCGGTCGCAGTGTGTCCGCCGTAAGACGATGGAAATACGGGTTATTTTTTCCCGCACCCGATACCGTCATTTCCATCGCGCTCAAATATAACATATCTTGCGATTATATGTTCGGTTTATCGCTAAACAAAGAGCTCGTGCGCAAATATCACGACACCACGTTTTATCAAAGATACTTATCATTGCTTTCGCAATGCAAGGCGAAACCGTTCGACATTGTTCAAAAAAAGGAAATTAGCAACGGGGCTGTTTACAGTTGGAAAAGAATCAAAGCGTTCCCGGATATGAATTCTCTTATCGTACTGGCAAAAGAGTACGGTACTACTCTCGACTATCTGCTTGGTATAGGATAAAATAACCTGCGGCATATTTATTCTGTACGAACGTAAAAACATTCTCAAAATATTTGACTTTTTTTATAAGTTGTTATATAATATAAAAGCTGTCGGAAAAGGGCGGCACATGCGCTGTTAGCTCAATTGGATAGAGCGTCGGTCTACGGAACCGAAGGTTGGGGATTCGAACTCCTCACGGCGCGCCAAAAAAGCGATTAAATCACAAAGATTTAATCGCTTTTTTATATATTCGAAACGCCGCGTTCATTGTTCTCGACGCTCTTTATGTATTTAACAACTATTATATAAATGCCCGCAAAGAGGCGGATATTTTTTCAATACGAAAATCATCGGTCTCGTTTTATTCGGCGGTATTTTTCCGCCGCGGCTCTCATCTCGCCGCACAGTTCCGCGCCGGGAATTTCTTTTAATCTGTACCGCCAGTTTCCGTCTCCGGTGCCGGGAGTATTCATACGCGCTTCGCTCCCCTCGCGCAACCAGTCCTGCATGGGTACTATCGCGGTCTCGGCGCGGGATCCGTATAACGAACATATCATAGCTTTGCTTATGTCGCCGCACCTACGGGGCAAACGCGAGCGCACCTTTTTGCGCTCGACCGCCGACAAGCCGTTATACCACCCGCAAGCGGTATCGTTGTCGTGAGTGCCGGTGTAAGCTATACAGTTGCGGGTAAAATTACACACGGCGTGCGCATTGTATTCAGCGTCGCCGTCAAAGCCGAACTGCAAGACTTTCATACCGGGAAAACCGCAGTCTAAAAGCAGTTTTCGGAGCTCGGGAGAATCCACTCCCAGATCTTCCGCTATTATGTCTATTTTACCGAGTCTGTTTTCGAGTTCGTCGAATAACGCCTTATCCGGCCCTGCGCGCCATGTTCCTTCGCGCGCAGTCAAACATTCGGCAGCTATCGCATAGTACGCGCAAAAGCCGCGGAAATGGTCTATACGCAGTCTGTCGACAAGAGACGCCAGTCTGCGCACGCGTTCTACCCAAAAATCGTATCCGCGCGCTTTGAGCCGCTCCCAATCGTACAGAGGATTGCCCCACCTTTGTCCGTCCTCCGAAAAATAGTCGGGCGGGACGCCGGCTATCTCGGCCGGGGCACCGTATTCGTCCACGGTAAAACGCGCGGGGTCTTCCCAAAAATCCGCGCTGTCGTAAGCCGCGTAAATGGGCGCATCCCCTATTATTTTTATACCGAGCGAATTTACGTAAGTTTTCAACTTACGCCATTGGCTGTCGAATTTGTACTGTAAAAACCGATAAAAACCGAATTCTTTGCCGTGAGACGCGGCAAACGCCTTTACCGCATCGCTGTGAGGATCACGGAACTCTTTATCCCACTCCCAATGCGGACGAAGTCCGAATTCGTCTTTTACGGCCGAAAACAGCGCGTAAGTATAAAGCCACGACTCGTTTTCATCGCAAAAACGGACATAATCCGGCTCGGAAGTGTCAAACCGGGCATACGCGCGTTTAAGCAAAGGGATACGGTTATCGAATATATCGCCGTAATCAACGTAAGACAACGGACGACGCGCGGTATCAAGCTCGTCATCCGTCAAAAGTTTTTCAAAGCGCAAGGCTTCCAAATCTATAAAATACGGATTACCCGCAAAAGACGACGTCGCCTGATACGGAGAATTTCCGTAAGACGTCGGTCCCAGAGGCAATATCTGCCAGTACGACTGCCCCGCGTTACTTAAAAATTCGGCAAATCTGTACGCCGCGTCGCCCATATCTCCTATTCCGTAAGACGACGGCAACGAAGATATATGCAACAGCACGCCGCAATCTTTCATTACAGTGCAATTAAAGAAGGTATTCGGGAAGTTTGTCTCCCACGGCAAATATCCTGTTCGCCGACGCGGGCGCTTGCTTTGCTTTTTTTACAGCCGCGGTCTTAGTTTTGTCCGTAGCCGCGTCCGCGTTGACCGCGGGCGCTATCATTTCCGCCACTTCGGGCGACACCGCTCCTATCACGTTGGACTTTGCCACGCGGCCCAAACTCTGTTTTCCTACTGCCATTGGTTCTTCCTCCCGTAATTATATATACGCGCATGCGTGCATATTTACATGCGTTTATTTTGACGTTAAAGCAACTATTTCCCGTGCCACGGTCTCGAATTCTTTACTGGCGCGCGACGACGGACGGTAAAACACTACCGGCTTGGAATTGTCCTGCGCCCATTCTTTCGCGCTGTCAAGCCGTATTACTTCGCCGAAAACATGTACGTTTTCGAGTTTTCCGAGATCGTCTATCGTCTGCTTGAAATAATTCTTACGCGTATCCACCTTTGTGACCAAAACACCCAGCACCGTAAGCTCGGGATTTATGCCTTTAACGTTTTCCACAAAGTCGAACATATTGGCAAGACCGAACAGCCCCCACGGACTGGCTTCCAAAGGTATGATGAGATGATCGGCGCACACGAGCATATTCATGACAAGACAACCGAGCGTGGGCGGAGCGTCCAAAAGTATGTAATCGTAATCGCCTGAGTCTTTCACCTCGGCGAGCGCGCGTTTAAGTATGGTCTCGCGTTGCCATTTGGCAAACAACTCGTACTCTACGCCGGACATAAGCGTGCTTGACGGCAGTACGTCAACGTTTTCGTATTCCGTTCTGCGTATGCAGTCGCGCGCGGCGGCGTCTTTTGTAAGGAGAGTATAAGTATTAAACGCGCTTTTGGCAAATTCGAAAGCCCGTTCTTCATCAAAAAACGAAAGCGTAAGATTGAGTTGCATGTCTCCGTCTACGCACAGCACGCGCTTTCCCTGTCTGCTAAGCGCCGCCGCTATACACGAGCAACCCGTACTCTTTCCGCTTCCGCCTTTATTGTTCGCAAATGCGATAACTTTAGTATCCATATATGTATTATATTATATTCCCGGGATAAACGCAAGCGATATCGTTATCGTCGAGTATCCGCAGCCATTTATCCGACGGCTTTAAGTCGGTGATAACATGGGTAAGTTCGCCCAAGCCGCATATACGCACCAGCGCGGCTTTATCGAACTTGGTATGGTCTATCGCCAACATTTTGCGCTTTGCCGAAGACAACAGCGTCTGTTTTATGTAAGCGTTGCTTTCGTTGGAGTCGGTAACTCCGGCTCCGGTGTCTATCCCCTTACAGGAAAATATAGCGGTATCCACATTATACGACGCGTAACTGCGGTCTACCTGCGCGCCGGTAAGCGAAAGCGTGCCTTCGCGCAAAACGCCGCCTGTGGATATTACGTTGAACCCCGATACGTCACTCAGTTCTATCAGTATTTCCACCGAATTGGTTATTATGGTAAGACCGCTTTTGGATTTTAGATATCGTGCGGCTCCCGCTACAGTGGAACTTGCGTCCAGCATCAAATGCTCTCCGTCGGAAATTATGGAAGCTATCAATTTGCCGATAGTCTGTTTTTCGGTCACATTGGTATTTTTGCGGATAACAAACGGCATATCCACTATATTATCCTCGTTGAGCACAGCTCCGCCGTATGTTTTTACCACATAACCGTCTTCGCTCAGCTTTTCGAGGTCGCGCCTTATTGTTTCTTCGCTTACACCGAAAAACGCGCTGAGTTCACTTACTACGACGCGTTTTTCTCTTTGCAGCTGTTCAAGGATACTGTTTCTCCTCTCTATTGCGAGCATTTTCCCCTCCTTGTTCAAACGTATTATATGATAGAACTTATAAGTTTACTGTCGGGACGCGCTATCACGCTGCTGTCAAGGAACATACCGCTTTGTTCGGCGGTGCTTTTGGCGCGGTCGATAGCCGCCTGTACAGCCGCGACTTCGCCGGTAAGCATAAGGTAACTTTTTCCGCACATGCCGCGGGCAAGACGCATTTCTATGAGTTCAACGTCCGAAGTCTTTGCCGCGTTGTCGGCGGCGACAAGCATGCTGGCTACGTCAAAGGTTTCGAGTATTCCGAGGGCGCGCATAGCCTTTACGTCGGCCGTTCCGTATATGGCTTGAAAAAGTCCTTCATGCGGATTTCCCAGCACGAAAGTCCCGATATGCTGAGTGGGATACGCCGCTTTAGCCGCGTCGGACGCGGCGCGCACCGAGCTGAGCTCTCCCGTTATTATTATAATGTATTTGCCCGGACAAACCGTTGCCGCCTCTACGATATCGACGTCCGCCGCTTTTAACATTGCGTCCGCCGCGGTAACGCCCGCCGATACGGTCTTATATTCCGAAACTGCTATTGCCTTTGCCATCGTATGATCTCCGAATTATCTGTCTGCCTCTATGATTATCTCGTTTCCGACGAATTTTACGGTGCCGCTTACGGAGGCGTGCAACGCCACGCTGAGCCCGTTATTCGCCGATGCGACCATCTGTCCTTTGACTACTTTATCGCCTGCGGATACGCACGCCACGCTCGGCGCGCCTATGTGCATGCTAAGCGGCAACCGCACCAAGTTTGCCGTCATCTCACCGCTGAGCGGAGTTTGCACATCGTACTTATTGAGTCCCAAACGCGCCGTGAGCCGCTCTACGGGGACGTTACGCGCGTCGCGTGCAACGCTTACCGGCTCGGACGCATGCGGCGCGGGTTTTATGCCGCCTTTACGCAGTTCGCCTTTGGCTACGGCAAGTAAAGTTCGGGGAGAAAGCCCTTGCATACAGGCGTATGTTTCGCACACTCCGCACCCCGAGCAATACATTGAATTAAGATACGCTTCGGTATCGCCCGCGTTACGGTGCGCTATCGCACGCATGAAACGGGCGGGGTCTATGGGATGTCCGAGAAGATGACGCGGACACAGATCGCTGCACATGCGGCACTGGCAACAAGCGGACGCCGCGCGGTGCGCGTCGAATACCGGATTGCGCCGCTTTGACTGCACTACCGGATGATCGGACGGCAATACGAGTATCGCGTTGGTGGTTTTCGTTATCACGTCTCCGGACGCAACTATCCTGCCCATCATAGCGCCGCCGGAAACGTATGCCGGATCGGGCACCGTGGCTCCGCCGCAAAAATCCACCAGCTCGCCCACGGTAACTCCCAGAGGGACGCGCAACGTCTGCGGTTTGCCCACTTCGCAGGCAACGGTAACAAGTTTGCTTGTCACGGGCTCGTTTTCGTACATAGCCAGGTACGCGTTGTAAACGGTCTCCACGTTGTACACTATAACGCCCTGCGTAATGGGCAACGCGCCCGCGTCCACAACTCTGCCGGTGACCTGATATATAAGCACTATTTCGTCGCCGGCGGGATAAACTTCTTTAAGAGTCTTTATCTCTACGTTATCAAAGTTTTTTACTATTGGCGTTATCGCTTCGAGCGTGCTTGCGTACGCGCTCTTAATGCCTATAACGCAACGTTTTACGCCGAGCGCTTTTCCTATCTCGGAAAAAGCCGTAATAATTTCCAAGCTCTTTTGCGCAAGCAATTGACGGTGCAGAGTAAGCAAAGGTTCGCATTCGGCGCAGTTGAGTATAAGCGTGTCCGCTCCGCTTGCAAATTTGGCGTACGCAGGAAACCCCGCGCCGCCCGCGCCCACTATTCCGCAGGTCTGCAATTTAGTTTTTATTTCGTCAAGTTCCATTTTTTACAGCGTAATACCGAAAAATACAAATAAGTTTCTTTATAACGTAATTTTTGTTTACTGCATATTGTCCAGACTGGACCCGTCGTCTATTATTCCCACGATAGCCGCGTCGATGGGAGCGGTCGGAGCGTCCACACGCGCCGCGCTGCCGGTAGTCACGAGAACGTATTCGCCTATGCCCGCGCCCACACGGTCTACCGCTACGATACGGTTTTCTATTTTAAGACTGGGCACCGGCTCGACTATCATGAATTTGCTGCCGGTAAGATTTTCGCACTTGCGGGTGGAAACTACCGACCCCACTACTTTGCCTATGATCATACCGCACCTCTGTTATTTACGATCACCGCCAGATTTCCGGTGGATATCCGGGAAGCGTTTGCTTCGTCGGTGTCTATATGCATTTCAAGAGTAAAACTTTCGTCAACGCGCACCTGCACGTTATTGAATACGGTCCCGCGCTCGTTGTCGACGCTTACCGATACGATATCGCCGTCGCTCACGCCCGCCGCCGCCGCGTCCGCGGGAGCCATATGTATATGGCGCTTGGCAATGATGCAACCCTCGTTTAAGTACACTACCCCTTTGGGACCTACTATCGCAATGGGAGCGCTTCCTTTGAGATTACCCGACTCGCGCACAGGCGCTTTTATGCCGAGTTTTACAGAGTCGGTCGCCGATATCTCCACCTGGCTCGCCTTGCGAGCCGGTCCGAGCACGCGCACGTTTTCTATCGCGCGGAGTTTAAGTCCCACGATAGTGACCGTTTCGTTGGCGGCAAACTGCCCGCCCATAAGGTCTTTTTTCTTGGTAAGAGCATAACCCTTGCCGAAAAGCGTTTCGATATCGGCTTGCGTAAGGTGCACGTGACGCGCGCTTACGCCGATAGGAACGGCATAACCTTTTACGGACTTCTTTTCAAGCGCCTCGATAACGAGCTTTGCTATCATTTCTACGTTTGACTGCTCCATAACCTTTTCCTTGTATAAAATACGAGTAAGCGTTTTACTGTTTGTAAACCGAAATTCCACCCCGCACGGCATTCGCGCGTGCGGGACGGCTCGTTCGATCTTATCCGTCCGTAAGCAATAAAGACGACTTGCCTGTCATTGCTTTTAATATCCGCGGACGAAAGCGGATACGGTCTTAAATCCGCAATGCGTTAAGACACGATTTTGTCGATACCCGGGCTTCCGCCTTATTTCAACGAAGGAAGGATCTTCTCAACGTCGTTATGAGGACGGGGGATCACGTGGGTAGCAACGAGCTCGCCGAGATGGCTTGCGTTGTTGGCGCCGGCTTCGACAGCCGCTTTAACGGCTCCGACGTCGCCGCGCACCATGACGGATACGAGTCCGCTACCGATCTTCTCGGTGCCTACGAGTACGACGTTAGCCGCTTTGAGCATCGAGTCGGCCGCCTCGATAGCCGCCACCAAACCTCTGGTCTCCACCATTCCGAGTGCTTCTTGTGCCATTTTTGTTTACCTCCGAAAATATTTCTTTTTTCTTTTTTTATTGTTGTTACCGGCAGATACCGTGTTAACACATAGTTGTCGCGGCGGAACAGTCCGCCTTAAAGGATATTATTACTTCTTTTTAGATACCGGCTCGCTGGGGCGCATATCCGGCGCCATACGCGAAGTGTTATCCGGTGCGTTTTTACGTTTTAACCGCGCCGCGCTGAGTTCTACCATCTTCATCGTTTCGGGATGAGGATTGGGTATCACAAGCGTTGCCACGGGAGCTAAGAGTCCGCCTTTTTTAGCCGCCTCGATAGAGTCGGATACCGCCGATACTTCGCCGGTGATTACAAGCGTCACCAAACGTCCGCCCAGCTTGCGTTCCCAGGTCACCAGTTCCACACCGGCTGTTTTGCACATAATATCGAGCGCCGTTACAGCCGCCGTAGTTCCTGATATTTCGATAAATCCCAATGCGTTGTACATTCGATTTTCCTTTTTGCCTTAAACTTTTGCTCAGCCGTTGAACTTGGGCAAAATGAGCTCTACGTCCGAATGAGGCGAGGGGATAACGTGCGATGCGACAAGCTCGCCGAGACGGCCGGCCGAATTGCTTCCCACGTCCACCGCCGCTTTTACCGCGCCTACGTCGCCGCGCACCATAACGGTCACGAGTCCGCTGCCTATCTTTTCCGTTCCGATAAGCGTGACTTCAGCCGCCTTGGTCATTGCGTCGGCTGCTTCGATAGCCGCCGTAAGTCCTCTGGTCTCTACCATTCCGAGCGCCAAATTAGCCATATTGATATACCTCCGTATTTTTTACCTTTTCGACGTCCGACTCCGCGCATGCGGTATCGGATAGTTGTACGGCGTATTCGCCGTTATATGTACATATGCTCAGTTCTTATCGAACGCGCACAACTTGCACATCTTTTCAGTATCGTTTTCGGGCTTTGCTATGATATGTTTGGTAACGACTCCCGAAACGCGTTTCGCCGCTTCTTCGCCCGCAGCTACGGCCGCTTTTACGTCGGCCACGCTTCCGCGGTACTTTACCGTTATAAGGAGCGGTACCGGCAACTTGTCGGCGTTTGCCGGCTTGTTGCGGTCAAACGGTTCAAGCGTTACGTTGGCGGCCTTGGCTCCCGCGTCGCCCGCCGCGAATGCGGCTACCAAACCGTATACTTCAAGTAATCCCAATGCTTCGTTCATTTTTTAATCTCCGGATAGCGGCGTTATCTACCGCCGAATTCCTCGCGTCTACGCATGAATTTATTTATTGATGACGGCTATTTTAAGCCCTTCCATGCGGATATTGGTCTTAAACGCCTCGTCTATTTCTTCCAGCGGGAACGCATGCGTTACCAGCTTATTGAGCGGAAGTCCTATCGCTTTTGCGCGCTTGATAAAGTCGAACGTGGTGGCGTAGTCTCGCAGCGTGTAAACCCACGAGCCCACAAGCGTTATTTCCTTTGCGCAAAGGTCGAAGTGCGGATTTATAGTGGCGTCGCCGCCGTTTATAAAGAATCCGAGTTCGCACAGTCCGCCGCCGTTTCGTATGAACTTGTAGATGTTCGCGTGGGCCGCGGGACTGCCGGTACACTGGAACGCAAAGTCGGCTTCGTATCCGCCGAACGCCGCTTTTACGGCTCCGGATAGCGCTTCTATTCCCTTATGCTCCTTAAAGTTAACGGTCTTGCCGGCGCCCATTTCCTTTGCGAACGCGAGACGTTTTTCTTCGCCGTCCACCGCGACTATGTTCTCTATGCCCATAGTACGGAGTACCGCTATGCAAATAAGTCCGATGGGTCCGCACCCCTGTACGACCACTCTCGAATTGAATCTCAATATGCCGGTGGTCTTTGCGCGTTCTACCGCATGTACCAAAACGGCACAGGGCTCTATAAGTACGCGCGAGTAAAGATCGAGATCGGATACGTTGAATACGGTGGAGCCTCCGCGTACGAGGATGTAATCGCTGAACCATCCGTTAAGATGGACATCGTCGTCCGGTAACAGTCCGTATACGTCCGCGCCGCCCACATTCTGCTTATTGAGGTCGTACATGGTTATCGCGGGGTTATCCTTGAATATCATGCAGGTGACGACTTTGTCGCCGAGCTTCAAGGGTTTGCCGGCGCTGTCCTGCTTTACGTTTTTGCCCATCTTGACTATTTCGCCGGTGCCTTCGTGTCCGAGAGCCACGGGTATGAGTCCGAACGGATCTTTGCGATATTCGTGGGCGTCGGTACCGCAGATACCGCAACCCTCGACTTTTACGAGTATGTCGTCGTCGCCGACCGCGGGCATCGGGTATTCTTTTACTTCCATTTTTTCTATGCCGGTAAGCATAGCCACGTGAGCGGTTTTGGGTATTTCTTTACCAGCCGCGCTTACGGCGGGAGCGGAATTGTTCGCGCCGAGCTCGCCCAACACCTTTTTCACGATTTCTTCTATTTTATTCTGTTCCATTTTTTACTCCTCGCGATTTATTGATTGAGGCGGTTTGTCGAATATTGCCGCCGCGCTTCATGCCGTACCGGCCGAAGCGGAATTTTTAACGGCAACAGGTCACCGAATGCACAGGCTGTCGCTCATAGTGCAACGACGACGCTTTGTAAACGTAGACGCGCTGGTAAGTCCCTCGCCGGTGCGGCTCGCTATGGTAAACGTGCAAAATCCCTCTCCGCCGAAGCCTATCGCCGCATAGGACGGCGCGTTTTTCACGAGAATAGCCGTGTCTATAGCTTTTGCGTACGTAGTGATGTTGTCGATGTTTTTACTGTGTATATGCGCGGAATGACGGTTACCGTGTTCCAGCCATACCGCGGTCTCTACGCCCTCGTCAAAGTCTTTTACGCGCACTATGCCGAGTATAGGCATCATGAGTTCTTCGGAAATTAGCGGATGGTCTTTGGGGCCCTCGAATATTATGCAACGGATGTTGCTCGGAACTTCCACTCCCACCATGGAGAGCAACGTCTTGGCGTCGCGTCCCACACACTTGCGGTTGAGCCCTTTGGGCGTAAGCACGCAGTCGGTAAGTTTTTGCTGGACTTCGGGACTTGCAAGGTAGCACCCCTGCTCCTCCACCATATACTTTATAAGTTCGTCGCATATCCCCGATACCGCAACTACTTCTTTTTCGGCAATGCAGGGAAGATTGTTATCGAACGTGCAACCGTTCACTATATCGCGCGCGGCTTTGCGGATATCCGCGGTCTCGTCCACAAGCGCGGGAGGATTACCCGCGCCGGCGCCTATCCCGCGCTTTCCGCTGCTGAGCACAGCCGTAACCACGCCAGGTCCGCCGGTCGCCGCTATCAGCGGTATATCTTTGTGTTTGAGCAGTACCGCGCTGGTTTCCATGGTGGGTTTTGCCATAGAGCAAGCCACATTGACCGGTCCGCCCGCCTCCAACGACGCCTCGTTTATAAGATTCACTGCAAAGTTACTGCATTTTACCGCCGCGGGATGGGGGTTAAATACTACCGTGTTGCCGCCGGCTATCATGCCCATTGCGTTGCACAGTACCGTCTCGGTGGGATTCGTACAGGGCGTTATAGCGCCTATCACGCCGAAAGGTCCCATTTCCACAAGCGTAAGTCCGCGGTCGCCGCTCCAAGCTACGGTGGTTATATCTTCCGTGCCGGGAGTCTTTTCCGCGACAAGACGGTTTTTAAGCGTCTTGTGTCCCCCGTTGCCCATGCCGGTCTCCTCAACCGCCATACGCGCCATGAGTTCGGCGTTTTCTATCGTTTTTCTGCGTATATTGGATATTATCTTTTCACGCTGGTCCATAGTCATTTTTTTGACTACCTGCTGAGCCTTTTTGGCGGCGGCTATCGCTTCGTTCATGTCGGTGAATATTCCGCGCATGGGCGCGCCGCTCGCTTCGCCCATATTGATACGCGCCATCACCTCTTTGACGATATCCGAAACCATATTTTCGTTTAATGACATAAAACGTCCTCCCAATACTTTTTGCCGACTGTCGCAAGCTCGGTATCCTGCGCGAGAGTGCCTCCGGACACTCCTATCGCGCCCGCGACAGTACCGTCGCGGTACAGCGGCTCTCCGCCGCCGAATATCACTATCCTGCCGCCGTTGGTATGCTGTATACCGTACAGCTCTCCGCCCGACGCGGCAAGTTCAGACAGTTCCGCAGTCGACTTATGCAAGGCGGCCGACGTGTAGGCTTTATTGAGCGCTATATCGTAACTCGCAAGTATAGCTCCGTCCATACGCGCCACGGCGACGGGGTTTGCCCCGTTATCGGCTACCGCCGCAAACACGCTCAATCCCATGGCTTTCGCCGCCTCGAATACCCTTTTTATCAACGCCTCGGCGGCGCGCAACGTTATCCCGCCGTGCGGCGTGACGCTGTTTTTCTCCGCCAAAGCCTTTTTAACGGCGCCGCTTACGATCTTATCAACGTCTGCGGCGTTCATATCAAAGCCCGAGCTCCTTTATGACTTTTGCGGTGATGCTCTTTACAAGTTCCTCGCTTGCGCCGTTACCCGACGAGCATCCGCCGTTCTTGCCGCCGCAATTGCCGCAGTTGTGGCACGAAGGTTTTCCTTCCTTGTTGTTGGGGCAAAGATTTGCGGGGTGCTTGCCGGTCATACCGAACTGACGGCGTATCTCGTACAGACGCTGTACCTGAGCTTCGCTGAGCTCCTTGGGTCCGCCGAGCTGTTTGCTGATGTAAAGGAGCTGCGCGTAAAACTCTACCGATTCCATTTTATGATAAGCCGAAAGCAGGCTGTCCGAGAAAGTGAGCGCGCCGTGGTTTTCCAAAAGCACCGCGTCAAAATACTGTACGTACTCCGATACCGCGTCGGGTATCTCCTCGGTGGACGGCGTGCCGTATTTGGCGATGGGCACGCAGCCGAGCGCGATAACGGCTTCGGGCATTATGGGTTGAGTAAGAGGTATGCCGGCGATGGCGAAACCCGTAGCATACATGGGATGGGCGTGCACGACCGATTTAACGTCGGGACGCTCTTTGTATACGCGCATGTGCATTTTGATCTCGCTGGAAGGCTTAAAACCGGGATTGGCTTGTATCACTTTGCCGGTAGCGTCTACCTTGCAGATATATTCGGGCGTCATGAAACCCTTGCTGACTCCGGTGGGAGTGCAGAGGAACTCGTTGTCGCTTATCTTTACCGAGATATTGCCGTCGTTGCTGGCGACCATTCCGCGGTTGTAGATACGCTTGCCGATATCGCAGATCTGCTTTTTGATTTCAAACTCGTTTACCATTTTATTTGCTCCTTGTTTTATGTGGTTTTATTTTGTTTTTTGTTGGTCTTTTTCTATATTATACAACCAAACTCACGCAATGTCAATACTTTTTGTGTGGTTTTGTATGGTTTTTTCATTGTTTTGTGTGGTTTTTGCACACTTGACAGTCAGGTGCGCGTTATATCGCAAACCGAGAAGTCGAGTTTACCGCGGCAATAGTCCGTAATAGCCGAAAGCGCAGACTGCACCGCGCTCACCGCTCCCGTCATTATAAGCGTTCCGCTGTCGTGGTAATCTATGTGCGATATTTTTACGCCCGACGCTTTTACGCCTATATCGCCGGCTATAAGAGCGAATTCGGCGGGAGAAGTATTTACTATACCTATCGCTCCGCCGCGCACGGCTTCGAGTCCCGCCGCCGCGTAAAAACTCTCGTCGGGATTGGCTATGATATGCGCCAACGTTATCTGCTTTCCCGGAACAAGTTCCTGTACTATGCGCATTTTTTCTTCGAGTTCCATAAAGTTTCTCCTCCTGCGGTCATCCGCCGATCTGACAATGCAGATTGCAGTTCTTTTTCGCCGTTTCCAAAAGACGCTCCATAAATTCTCGCGTCGGCGGAACTATATCCGCCATTGTATAGTCTCGCCCCAGTCCGGCATATTTATCCTGCCCGAGACGATGGTACGGCAACAAATGCAACCCCGCCACGTTACCGAGCGAATCGGCAAACCTTGCTATCGAAGCTATTTCTTCCTCGCTCGCGTTAAAAGAGGGCACCACAGGCACGCGCACAGTAAGTTCGGTAAGACCGCTTGCGGCGATCTTGCGCGCGTTCTCCATCATAAGTTCGTTGGACCTTCCCGTAAATTCGCGGTGCTTTTCGTGGTTTGTGTGTTTGATATCAAGTAAATACTGGTCGATATAAGGGAGCAGTTTGTTTATAGTTTCCCATTCGGCGCAACCCATACTTTCTATCGCCGTGGAAATGCCGCGCGACTTGCTCTCGCGCAACAGCGACAAAGCGAACTCCGGCTGGCACAGGCTCTCGCCGCCGGACAGCGTTATACCGCCGCCGCTACGTCTGTAATACCCGCGGTCGCGTTCAACGACCTCCAGCACTTCGCCCACAGTCACGTCGCGCCCCATTGTTTTTACGCCGTCCTGCGTACGCATGGTCTCTATATCGTAACGCTGCGACTCGGGATTGCAACACCAACGGCAACGCAAAACGCAACCTTTCAAAAAAACTATTGTGCGTATACCGCGCCCGTCGTGTATCGAGTAGCGCTGGATATCGAATATTCGTCCTTTTGTTTCGTTATCGGTCAAATTACTTTTCCTTTTCGATTTTATCAAAATTGCCGGAATACGGCGCATCGTTTACTAAGCAAAGCGGAAAAAACTTTTTAACGCAAATGCTTTTTACGGATTTCCCCACTACGCCGGAAATGACGGCGAACAGCTCCGCATAGGCGCGTGAGGCGGCCTCCCGCCCTTCGTGCTCAGTTGCCCCAAGCCTGCTCGGTACGGTTGATGATATCGTCCTGAAGCGAACGCGAAAGCGTGGTGAACAGCGCGCTGTATCCCGCCACGCGCACCACGAGATGCTTGTAATTTTCGGGATGTTTCTGCGCGTCTAAAAGAGTTTCTCTACTGACTACGTTGAACTGCATGTGGCTTCCCTTTTTATCGAAATACGTGCGGATGAGCGCGACGAATTTTTCCAGCCCTTCGCGGCCCGCAAGCGCCGACGGATGGAATTTCTGGTTGAACAGCGTGCCGTTGCTTGCGATAAAGTGATCGAGCTTGCTCACCGAATTGGCGGTTGCGGTGGGACCGTTGGTATCTCTGCCCGCCGTCGGACTCACGCCGTCCGCGACCGGAACATAAGCGTATCTGCCGTCCGGAGTCGCGCCGGTCTGTGCGCCCAGCGGCACGTTTGCCGAGACGGGATACAGTCCCGCCTGGAACATGCCCCCGCGCGGGTTGCGGTAAGTTTCCAGCGGACGTGTATACATGTACGCGGCTTCGCGCGCGAACGCATCCACCGTATCGTCGTCGTTGCCGAAGTGCGTAACGTCGTCTATCATGGACTTTATATCGGCATAACGCTGTTTTTCGTTTGCGTCGAGCGACGCAAATACGCTTCCGAGTATCGCGGGGATATCTTTCTCCGACACCTTTTTGCCGGAAGCCTGCATTGCGCGCACAACGTCGGCTGTGATATCCGCCGCGCGCGCCTCGGTAAGATTTCCGAAATTGTAATAAAGCGCGCGTTGAAGTTCCTCTATGGTGAATTTCTTTTTATCGTAAACAAGCGTCTTTACGGCGTACAGCGCGTCGCCCATGTTGGCAACGCCGAAGCCCTGCGGACCCGTAAAGTTGTATACGGCTCCTCCTTCCTGCACGGTCTTGCCCCTGGCTATACAGTCGTCCACAAGGCAGCTTTCAAATGCGAGCGGCGCGCGCTCCATGTGGGCGCGGTCTATCGCGTTGTCGGCGTTGACCAAAAGTTCTATGGCGTAATTCATCTGCTTTACGTAAGCGTCGCGGAATTTTTCGTAAGTGTCAAGCGCCGATACGTCGCCCGTATCGAGTCCCACTTGCTCGCCTTTGTCTATCCCGCGCGAAAAAACCATTTCAAGCGGACGGCACATATTGAAGAACGCGGCGTCGTGCCAGCCGTCGGTCTTTCCGGGGCACTGCGGCTCTACGCATCCTATTATGTTGTAATTTCTCGCGTCGGCCATAGTAAGTCCGCGACTGATAAGCGACGGGATCACTACTTCGTCGTTGTAATACGCGGGAAGCCCGACTCCGGTGCGGGTGAGTTCGGCTGCTTTTATCAAAAGTTCGTGCGGGCTGCCGTTCCATACGCGAATGGAGAGCGACGGTTGCGGCAACATCACGTGCTTGCTCGCCACGATACACATGACCGAAAGATCGTTCGTCACGTCTATACCGTCGGCGTTCTGCCCGCCAACTATCATGTTCTGGAACAGACTGTACCCCGCAAATCCCTCTGCGGACGCAGCGTCGCGCACCTTGTTGAGGTCGTTGAGTTTTACGAAAATGCAGTCTATAAGTTCCTGGGCAGCGTCGCGCGTTATCCTGCCGCTTTTAAGATCGGCTTCGTAAAGAGGATACATATACTGGTCGAAACGCCCGGGGCTTATACTGTGCCCGCTTGATTCGAGTTGCAGAAGCTGTTGCACAAACCAAAACGCCTGGCACGCTTCGGCGAATCCGCGTGCGGGTTTTGCGGGGACTCTCGCGCAACGCCCGGCTATCGCCGAAAGTTCGGCTTTGCGCGCGGGATCGCTTTCTTTCGCCGCCATCGAGTTTGCAAGCTCGCTGTACCGCGACGCGTAGATTTTTACGGCTTCGCACGAAACAATCACGGCTTTCAGGAAAGCCGAACGGCAGGCAAAATCGGCGTCGCCGAAATTCGCTTTATCAAGCTCGGATGCCGCGCGTTCTATCACATAGTCGAGCCCTTTGTATATCACGGTATCGTACTGCACCGTGACGTGCCCCACTCCGTTATAAAAATAATTACCGGGAGTAAACATATTGTGCTCGAAAGCTCTGCGCGCTTCCGGCGCCATATAAGCGGTGGCAAGTTCGCTAGTAGTCCTGCCCTTCCAGTACTTGTGCACCTCGCGGAGCGCGGCTTTGCTCTCGTCGCTTATCTCGAAAGGGTCGGCGCTGCGCGTAGAAACGGTATCGAATTCCGATTCCAGCCACTCGAATGAAAATTCCGGAAAAGTAGGACACGAGCGCGGCGATACCGAGTTCGCGCCCACGATAAGCTCGTTGTCGCGGATAACTATCGGTATGTTTTTACAAACATTATAAAACGCCTTCGCTTTGCGAAGCACCGTAGGTTCCCCCTCGGTACTGCGGAACGAATCGGTATACAGTACGGCGCGGTAATGCTCTATTTGCGGCATCTTTTTGAAAAGGTCGTCTACGAGTTTGGTTATTCTCGGAGTTTTTTCGCACTCTTTTATTTCAAACTTCATAATTTTACACCTCTTGTATATTTACACGGTTAGTATACCACACAAAACCACACTTGTCAACAATAAACAAAGAAAAACCACAAGAGCCGTTTTTGTTTCTTGTGGTTTTAACGCATTTATATTATGTTTTATTGCAATCTGCGCGGCTTGCGCGGAGCGTTGGATTTTTCGTCCTTGCGGCGTTCCGAAAGGTGTACCGCGGACGGTTTTCGAGGAGCCGGGGTCGGCGGAGAAACAGCGTCCGTAACTTCCGACGCCGACGGCTCATCCGCCGCAGCGCCGCATTTTTCGGCTTCGACCGGGGCGGATATCGCGTCGCCGCCGATAACTTCTCCGGTCGGGATCTTAGCAGGTACGGGCGCAGCGTATTCTTTTCCGAAAACGTCGCTTATTAGAGCCGTATCGGTATCCGCCGTATCGCCGGCGATAACGTTTCCGGCAGGTTCCTCCAAAGCGCCGTATATCTCGGCGTCTGTCACTTCGTAGCCGCGGTCGCGCAGTTCCAAGAGAGCATTGCGGCGAAAATCTTCGCGATGCTTTTCGTACAAATCGGCAAAAAAGACTTTTAAACGTGATTCAATTTCGGGATACATATTCTGCGGCAACTCCGAATAACCCACGTTCCAAGTAGATTCGTCCACATATACGAGAGACAGATCTTCTATACCGGTGGGTATATCTTCGGTGCCGAGCGCATCGACAACGCGTCCGTCTAGCGGAGTTTCGTTTGAATCCTCCACGGTAAGATACGCGTCGGTATCGAAAAATTCGACTTTTATACGCCAACGCGGATCGTTTCCGTCTAGCACCATCTCCCAATCGTCGCCGTTCATCCAATAGTCGCGCCGTTTTTCTTCTTCGGCTTTTTCTCTGTCTTTTGCAATAACGGCATGGGGCTTTAACTTTGGATTGCAATAAACGAGTATCGGCTCGCCGGCGGAATAATCGGTTTCGGTAAAAGCTTCCCACTCCTCTCCGTCAACGTCGATGATGACTTTATACAACACGCGACTCCCGCCGATCGCCGAACACGAAACGACTTTTCCCGTTTTCCTCGCCGACTCTCCGTAATCCCTCTCGTAGCGCGAGGCAGACACTTTGGAACTTATGGCCGCCGCCAACGCCGCGATCAATATCGTGCCGCAAAAACCGCAGAAACAAAATATTATGCCGGGCACAAAAGAAAATATCGAGCAAATGAATATTCCGGCAAACAGAGACAGCAAAAATATCAATAACAACGATCCGACGACGCTTCTTTTGGACCGGCCGCCATTTTTACGAAGATTCGATATTTCTACGGACTCCCGCAATTTTTCTCCGCCGAAATCATCGGAGGAAGTGTCGGCAAACGGATCCGAGGCATTCGGTCCTTCCGATCCCGATGATATCCCGTTTACGCCGGATCTCGCTCCCCGAACAAACAAAACGATCACCGTTATTGCCGAGAACACGAAACTTCCGCCGAACAAAAACGTAATGCCGGCATACGTCAAAGCCGAATTTTGCGAAAATATTCCCGCAACTATCACCGCAATGCCAACGATAATCAACGAAAATAAAATAAACTTGAATTTACGTCCGAAAGACAAATTATCTTCCCTCCACCAATTCCTTTGTTTCTCGCGCGATAACAAGTTCTTCGTTGGTGGGTATTATCAATACGCGGACGCGGGAATCGGGCGTGGAAATTTCGCGCATTACGCCGCGTTCTCCGCTGTAATTCTTTTTCTCGTCTATTTTTATGCCGAGATACTCCATTTCGCCCGCAACGCGCGAACGCACTTCGGGAGTATGTTCGCCTACGCCGGCCGTAAACACGAGCACATCGAGCCCGTTCATAGCGGCGGCGTATGCGCCGACGTATTTTTTTACAGCGTAGCTAAACACGTCAAGCGCGAGTATCGCGCGTTCGTTTCCGTTATCAGCCGCGGCAGTGAGGTCTCGGAAATCGCTCGATACTCCGCTGAGCCCCGCCATACCCGATTTTTTATTGCATACGTTAAGCGCTTCGTGGACGTCCATGCCGGTCTTGCCCATGATGTATTCCACGACCGACGGGTCGATGTCGCCGCAACGCGTCCCCATGGGAACGCCTTCCAAAGGAGTAAATCCCATACTGGTGTCAACGCATTTGCCGCCCTTTACCGCGCTTACCGACGACCCGTTGCCGAGATGGCAGGTAACTATTTTGAGCGACGAAATATCTTTGCCGACATATTTCGCGGCTTCGGCGGCAACGAATTTGTGGCTCGTGCCGTGAAAACCGTATCTGCGCACCTTATAGTCAGTATAATATTCGTACGGCAAACCGTACATATAAGCCTTTTTGGGCATGGTATGGTGGAAAGCGGTATCGAATACAAGCGCCATCGGAACATCGGGCATAGCCGCTTTGCAAGCCTCCACGCCTATGATATTTGCGGGCTGGTGGAGAGGCGCGAGTTCTCCGTTGCGCTTGCATACTTCCATAACTTTATCGGTAACGAGCACCGATTCGGTAAAATCCTCCGCGGAGTGCACCATGCGATGTCCGACCGCTCCGATCTCGTCCATGCTTTTTACGACTCCGTGCTCGGGACTTACGAGAGCATCGAGCACAAGGCGTATCGCCTCGTTGTGGTCGGGCATGGGCGACTTTATAACCGTCTCTTTTTTGCCGGCTTTGTGAGTAAGCATACTGCCGTCTATGCCTATGCGTTCGCAAACGCCTTTGGCCGCCACCTGTTCGGTCGCCATGTCTATAAGCTGATATTTAAGCGAGCTGCTGCCCGCGTTTATTACAAGTATCTTCATATTAAAAGCCCCTTTTCTTTTTTATGATTTGGATTTTTCGGTTTTATATTTGCCGTGCGCGGTCATTTTTGAGTATTGAGCACGACTACCGCGACTACCGAGATTATGTCTTCAACCGTGCAACCGCGGCTAAGGTCGTTTACCGGTTTTGCAAGTCCCTGGATAAGCGGACCTATCGCTTCGGCGCCGCCCATATACTGCGTGAGTTTGTAAGCGATATTTCCCGCATTGAGATCGGGGAATATCAAAACGTTTGCTTTGCCGGCAACCGGACTGTCTCCCTTTACCTTTTTTTGCGCCACGCGCGGAACAAGAGCAGCATCGCCCTGCAACTCGCCGTCCACAAGCATATCGGGATACTTTTCTTTTATTTTGGCAAGCGCGTTCGTCACTTTATCCACAAGCGGATCCTTCGCGCTTCCTTTTGTCGAAAAACTGAGAAGCGCAACGCGCTGTTCGTCGAATCCGCACACGTCGCGCGCCGTCTTCGCCGTGCTGTACGCGATATCAACGAGTTGCTCTTCGGTGGGATTCGGTATGACGCCGCAATCGCCGTACACCAAAACTCCGTTTTCGCCGTAAAGTTTCGAAGCGGGATTCTCGGGCGGCAAAGCCATGATAAAGCAGCTCGAAGCGCTTCCGATTCCGGGCGCCGTCTTTATTATCTGTAAAGCCGGACGAAGCACCGCTCCGGTGGAATTTACAGCGCCGGCGACCATTCCGTCTGCGTCATCCGCTTTGAGCATAAGCGTACCGAAGTAAAGCGGGTCCGCCGCAATTTTAAGCGCCTCCTCGCGCGTCATGCCCTTGGCTTTACGGAGTTCGTATAAAAGCTCGGCGTAACTTTCCAGCTTGTCCGATTTGCCCGGGTCGATAATATCAAAGCCGCCGAACTTGACGTCGGGGCACAATTTTTTCATCTCCGACTCGTTGCCTAAAACGGTGATACGCGCCATCTTGCGCTCCGCTATGAGCGCGGCGGCGCGTATAGTACGATCGTCGTTGCCCTCGGGCAACACTATATGGCGATCGAGCAGAGTCGCCCGTTCGCGTATGGAATCCATTATCTGAGACATACTTTCTCTCCCTATGTAATTAAATTCACAAATATTGTACCACCATATATTTGTTTTGTAAAGGAATTTCAGCCGCAGATAAGTTTTTGCACCGCAAGCGCGATAAGCGCAAGCCCGGCGGTAATGTTGCCCGTACGTCCGCCCGAGGCGCCTCTGCCGCACTTAGCCCCGAAGTACAGCGCCGCCGAGGTAAATATGAAGGTAAACGCCGAACATACCGCGACCGCAAGCATATCCGCGCCGTATCCGAAACCGGCCGCAAGTCCGTCCGCGGATATTGCGGCGCCCAAAGCAAGTCCCTCGGATACCGAGAGTTTACGGTCGTGATCGGTATCGCAATACGACGCGTCGCCTCCGCTTCCGTACAACTTGATAAGTCCGAACGCCGCCAAAACCGAAAAAGACAGATATCGGTCCCACCCCGCGGGCAAAAGCGGAGCAATCTTGCCGCCTGCCGCCATTCCCATTGCCATACACGCCGCGCTTACCGCCGCCGCCGCACACGCGCTTACCACAGGTACTTTTATCTTTGACGTCCCCGACGCGTAACCGCATGCCAACGCATCCGCGCTTACGCTCAGCGACAAAACGAGTATTGCCGTAAAAACATTCATCATTACCAATGTATGCGCGGCAATATTATACGCGACGGATTAAGAGCATATAACAAACATTAAAAGACGCGCTCCGTTTTTTTACGAAGCGCGTCTCAAACCGCTTTATTCAATTGTCGCATAATAAAGTTTTACGTCCGTTAAGGGCGGTAAGCGCGAGACTTGCACGCCGCTTACAACGCGTGAAACGCATTTTTATATACTTGCGCGACGCCGACATAGACCTGCCTTCCACAACGTCGTTTTTGGTCACCGCCATGACTTTTGCGCTTTTGGGGATAAACCGGTGGTCGGAAACCGCCACGTTGACAAAATCGAAACCGCGAGCGAGGCCGCCGAGCAATCTGCCCATTCTGCGCCGCGAAAACGCCGAATACGCTATGCCGTCGAGATTCAGCCATACCTCCACCGTCTCGTCGTCGTGCGCGGCAGCAAGTAAAACGAACCTGAATTCCAACCTCGACAACGACGACATCCTTCGGTCCAGCGATATTTTGAGTCCCACTCTTTTCAGCAGTTCCTTTGCCGCCGCCGCCGAAAGCGGCAAACGCGTTTTGAGCGACCTCGAATACGCGAGATATTCTCCCACGCGCATATCGGCGTAAGGAATATCTCCCAACACAAAGCAAACTTTCCCGTCCAACATGAAATCCGCCAATACGTCGCAATTATCGGCGCTTGCCGCTCCGTCGCGCGGAGTGCGAAACAATTTGCGTTTGCCGCGCACGTTTCCTATATAATAAGTTATCAAAACAAAAAGTCCTCCCGAAGATACTTTCGGAAGGATTATTGCCCGTATACCGTGAATTATACGCGATTATATGTCAAGCGTCTCTTTGTATATCTCGCTTTTTGCGACGCCGCGATCGGAAGCCGTCTTTTTTATCGCTTCTTTTTTATCGAACCCCTCGGAGATATACGCAAGCACGTGTTCGCGCACTCCGAGCGCGTTTTTTTCGCATTCCGCCTCTCCGCCCTCTATAACGAGGACATACTCGCCCTTTTGTGTAAACTCCGGTTTTCCGCCCAAAACGAAACGCACGCATTCTTCGAACTTTTTGCTTATCTCGCGCACGAGAGCGGCTCTGCGCGGTCCGAACGCGTTGTAAAAATCGCCGAGGTCGCGTTCGAACGAATGGGGCGAAACGTAAAACGTCAATGTACCGTAAAAGTTCTTGAAACCGTCGAGATATTTTTTGCGCGCCGAATTTTTTTCCGGCAGAAAACCGCCGAATGCAAGACTTTTGAGATCGAAGCCGCTTATTACCGCCGCCGAGACGAATGCGCAACTGCTTCCTACCACCGTGTATTCGTATCCGTGTTCTATCGCCGCATTCAAAAGCACCGCGCCGGGGTCGGATATGCACGGAGTGCCGGCGTCGGTTATGACCGCTATATCCTCGCCGGCGCAAAGCCTTTTCAGCGCTTCGTCGCACCGCTGTTTTTCGTTATACTTCTGGTTAGACAGCATAGGCGCGGTGATTCCGTACTCGGAACACAGCAAAGCGGACCTGCGAGTATCCTCCGCAAGTATAAGGGACGCCGAGCGCAGAGTTTCCACCGCCCGGTAACTCATATCTTTGATATTTCCTATCGGAGTACAAACAAAATAAAGCATAATGCTCCTTACGAATACGATCTCACGTTTCTTTCCGGCAAAACTGTTATTCCTTCCCGCCCGTCTCGCAAAGACTCCAGCATGAATATATGCGGCGGTTTTCCGTCGGCGGGGCGAAGTATCTGCAACTTTTTCGGTTCCAATCTGTAAACTTTCAGCGCGGCGATCACTTCGGCAAGGCGAGTGATGTGGTGGACGAGGTAAAACTTTCCTCCGGTGGAAAGAAGCCCCGACGCGCTCTCCGCCACTTCGCGGAACGTGACTTTTTCCTCAAAGCACGCAATACGCTCGGCAGTTGTGCCGCGCGGCGCGCCGCTTCCGACCTTACTGTACGGAGGATTGCACACGACAACATCGAATTTTCCGCTGAATTCCTGCATGGGCATGTTCGCAACCGTGATATCAAGACGGTTGATACGCGCGTTTTCTTCTATGAGTTCGCAACATTTCCGCTGTATCTCCACCGCGGTAACGGAGCACCCGAATTTACCGGCAAGCAACACCGAAATTATCCCCGTGCCCGCGCCGAGGTCGCACACGCGACTCCCGGCTCGCGGTGCGGCAAAATTGGCGAGTTCCACTCCGTCGGTCCCGTAAAGAAACAGATCAGTATCTTGCACGAATTTAAGTCCGTGCGTTTGTAAGTCTTCCACTCTGCGCATATATCCGCCTCTACGTGCATAGCGACACGGAAAACACGTTAACGCTGTCTTCCGTGACCTTTATGCGGTCGCTGATCTGCATGCCGCATACGATAAAAACTTCTTTACCGCAACACAACAGCATCAAACCGTCGCGTTTTCTGAGCGGAACTTTTTTATCGATAAGGTACTCTTTGAGTTTTTTCTCTCCGCATCCGTAAGGAGCGAATCTGTCGCCCTCCCGTCTGGTCCGCCAAACGCATCCGCACGGCAGTTTATCCGCGTCGAATACAAGCGTTTGTCCGGTCTTATCGAAGCCGCAACCGTAAGCGCGCTTTATCTCCGCCGTGCCGAACGCGGTAGTTATACGCGAATCCGAACACGGGGATTCAAACGGCGTTTCTTCCGCCGCGCTCTTGTCTAAACCGCGATAAAAAGCTATTTTGCCGTACTCGCGCGCCGCGACTATTCCGTCGCCGATATCCGCGCGGGCGCACTGCCTGCTGTTTTTAAGCCCTATAATGCGGTCTACCGTCGAAAAATACACGTCGGAAGTTTTCCCCATGCGCGACAACGCCTCGAAAATATACGGCGCCGAAAGTCTGTTCTCGTCCAAAAAAACCGCTCCGTCGGACTCTGAAAAAGCGGACCCGTCAAGCTGCGACGAAATCGATCCGTCAGCGTCCGCCGCAAACGCCGCCGCGCGCGCGACGGCATTCTCATACGACGGAAAGCGCGCCTCTATGAGCGGCAATACCTCATTACGGATATAGTTGCGGTCATACGTCACGTCGGCGTTAGTCTCGTCGACAACATATTCTATATTGCGGGCTTTTACATATTCGGATATCTCGGCTTTGGGCGTCGTTATAAACGGACGAAAAATTCTACCGTCGAAAACTTTCATGCCCGACAGCCCTTTAAGCCCGGCTCCGCGGAAAAGGTGCATCAAAACGGTCTCCGCGTTATCTTTGGCATGATGCGCGGTTACCACGATATCGACTTTACCTTCGGATATAGTCTTTTCGAAAAATTCGCGGCGGAAAAAATGCGCCTCGCACTCTATTCCGCGCCCGGACTTTTTACACAGATTTGGAATATCCGCCTCGATACCTATAAACTCCACCCCGCGCCCGCGACAAAACCTGCGGACGAATTCGCTGTCGGAGGCAGAATTTTTTCTTATGCCGTGGTCAACGTTAAGCACGCACAGCGCGAGTTTGCCGGCCTCGGCATATTCGCACAACAGCGATAAAAGCGCCATGGAGTCCTCGCCGCCGGATACCGCCGCCGCAACGCGTTTACCGCACGCATATTTTTGAATCAGTTGTCTTGCTTTATCGAGCATTCGGTCCTCGTTAAGTGCGGTTTCCGGAAAAATTTTTCCGTTATCCCGAAAATGTTTCAAAAGGGCGGGACACAACGTAAAGTGTCCTGCCCCTTTGTCGTTTCAGCCGCCTTCACGGCGGCAACAAGTTTGATTATCTGACCGCGTTTTCGTCGGTCTCGTCGCTGCCCGAAAGTTCGACGGGATATATGTTTTTGTACTTTTTCATACCGGTACCGGCAGGTATAAGCTTACCGAGAATAACGTTTTCTTTAAGTCCGATCAGCGGATCGATCTTGTTTTTGATAGCCGCTTCGGTAAGCACGCGCGCGGTCTCTTGGAAGGACGCCGCCGAAAGGAAACTGTCGGTAGCGAGCGCCGCTTTCGTGATTCCCAAAAGCTGGTGTTTCGCCGCGCCGGGACGACCGTAATTTTCGATAGCCTTTGCGTTGGCTTCCTCGAAAGTGGAAAGGTCGATGAGTTCGCCGGGCAAAAGTTCGGCGTCGCCGCCGTCCTCCACTTTGACTTTTTTAAGCATCTGGCGGACTATAACTTCGATGTGCTTGTCGTTTATTTGAACGCCCTGGCTGCGATAGACCGACTGCACTTCTTTGAGGATATATTCCTGAACTTCGCGTCTACCCTTGGTGCGCAGTATATCCTGCGGATAAATGGGACCTTCGGTCAAAGGATCGCCCGCCGCCACCGTAGCTCCCTTTACGATATTCGCTTTGAGCTTTGCGGTAAACGGAATAAGATAACGGTCTTCTTTACCATCGTCGTTTTTGATATACACGTTGCGCGCGCCGTCTTTTTCTTCCACGCGCACTTTGCCGCCGTACTCGGCGATGACCGCAACGCCCTTGGGGTTGCGAGCCTCGAACAATTCTTCCACGCGCGGCAGACCGCGGGTTATATCGTCGGCCGAAGCTACGCCGCCGGTGTGGAAAGTACGCATGGTAAGCTGCGTGCCCGGTTCGCCTATACTTTGCGCGGCTATAATGCCCACGGCTTCGCCGATCTTGACTTTACCGGAGCCCGACATGTCTTTGCCGTAGCACTTTGCGCAAACGCCGTGTTTGCTGCGGCACGTGAGCACCGTGCGGATATTCACCGCGGTAATAGCTTTTTCTCCGGTCTTGGGATTGACTGCCGACGCTATTTCTTTCGCCTTGTCCTCGGTGATCATCTCGTTGCAACGAACGATGATTTCCTTGGTGAACGGATTTATAACGTCCTCGGCGGCGAATCTGCCGTTGAGACGGTCTTCGAGACTCTCTATGACCTGGTCGCCTTCCATGATAGCCGTAGTGCGTATGCCCTTGGGAGCGGTTCCCTCGTAGCAGTCCTCTTCGCGCACGATAACATCCTGCGCCACGTCCACAAGACGACGGGTAAGATAACCGGAGTCGGCGGTTTTAAGAGCGGTATCGGCAAGACCTTTACGTCCGCCGTGGCTGGATATAAAGTATTCGAGCGCCGAAAGTCCTTCGCGGAAAGACGAACGGACGGGAGTTTCAAGCGTTTCGCCCTGCGGGTTGGTCATAAGTCCGCGCATGCCGGACAGCTGTGCTATCTGCTTCATGCTACCGCGGGCGCCGGACACCGCCATCATGTTTATGGGGTTGAATTCCGACAAGGTTTTTTGCAGTGCCTTTGTGACTTCGTCGTTTGCGCGGCTCCACTCGCCCACAACGCGCTCGTATTTTTCGCGCTGGGTCATGTGTCCCATCTTGTACAGATTTTCTATTTTTATAACGTTTTCTTCCGCGCGGTCGAGTATTTCTCTCTTTTCCTCGGGAATATTCATATCGAAAACCGACGTGGTGATAGAGCCGATGGTGGAATACTTAAAGCCGAGAGCCTTGACGTTGTCCAGCACTTTTACGGTCTCGGTCGCGCCTTTAAGTTTGAACGTTGCATCTACTATCTTTTGCAACTGGCTCTTGCCGACTTTATAGTTTACTTCCAAAGCGAACAGACTCTTGCGATCCTTTTCGTCGCGTACGGTAAGTCCGAGGTCCTGCGGTATGGCTTCGTTAAATATTATACGACCCACCGTAGTCTCGATACGCTCGTGCTCCGTGCGGCCGTTTATCTCTTTTTCCATACGCACCCAGATCTTGCTTTGCAGCTCGATCTCTTTATTGGCGTACGCCATCTTGGCTTCGTCCACGTCGCAGAATATCTTTCCTTCGCCCTTGGCGCCGGGTTTGTCTATCGTAAGGTAATAACAGCCTATTACCATATCCTGCGTGGGCGAGCAAACCGGTCTGCCGTCCGAAAGTTTCAAAATATTATTGCTTGCGAGCATCAAGAATCTCGCTTCCACCTGAGCTTCAACACTAAGCGGAACGTGTACCGCCATCTGGTCGCCGTCGAAGTCGGCGTTGAACGCGCCGCAGGCAAGCGGATGAAGCTTTATAGCTCTGCCCTCTACGAGCACCGGCTCAAACGCTTGGATACCCAAACGGTGGAGAGTGGGAGCGCGGTTGAGGAGAACGGGATGTTCTTTGATAACGTTTTCAAGCACGCCCCACACTTCGCTTCCGGCGCGATCCACGATGCGCTTTGCCGATTTAATGTTGTGGGTCCTGCCCTGCTGGACGAGTTCGCGCATGACAAACGGCTTAAAGAGTTCCAGCGCCATTTCCTTGGGAAGTCCGCACTGGTACATTTTAAGTTCCGGTCCCACGACTATAACGCTTCGTCCCGAATAGTCTACGCGCTTTCCGAGAAGGTTCTGACGGAAGCGTCCCTGCTTGCCGCGCAAAAGTCCCGAAAGACTTTTAAGCTCGCGATTGCCGGCGCCGGATATCGCTTTGCCGCGTCTGCCGTTATCGATAAGAGCGTCTACGGCCTCTTGCAACATACGTTTTTCGTTGCGGATAATGATATCGGGAGCCGCAAGGTCCATCAGCTTTTTAAGACGGTTATTGCGGTTGATGACTCTGCGGTAAAGGTCGTTCAAGT
>CATKCE010000074.1 GCA_949744905.1 uncultured bacterium | reverse complement strand
CGACTGCACCGGTGGCTCCCGTGGCACCCGTAGCGCCGGTAGCTCCCGCGGGTCCGGCAGGGCCCATAGGTCCGGTGGGACCGACAGCGCCGGTAGCGCCTGTGGCACCTGTGGCTCCCGTAGCGCCCGCAGGTCCGGTGGGACCGGTGGGTCCTATTTCACCCGTAGCTCCTGTGGCTCCCGTAGCGCCGGTAGCTCCGGTCGCGCCCGCGGGGCCCATGGGACCCATGGGACCGGTAGGTCCGATCGCCCCCGGAACGCCCTGCAAGCCTTGTACGCCCTGCGGTCCGGTAGGCCCCATTGCACCGGGGAAGCCCATGGGGCCCATTGCGCCCATAGGTCCGCGCGGGCCGGTGGGTCCTACGCAACAAGCCGGAGCCGGCTCGGGACAAGGAGGGATAGGCTCGGGCTCACAGCAGCAATCGTGCTCGTGCGATCCGCAACCGCACCTGTTTGAGCATCCGAAATTGAATTTGAACATTTTGTAAGTCTCCTTTGTTGCGAGATTATAACCTCTCTATATCATACTATGTAAGGTTATATAAAAAGGTTTCGATTTTTTATCGGCAACGGTCGTAAAAAGACTTGCAAAATATAAATTTGTCTGCTATAATAGGTAAGCTGTGTGGCGGTATAGCTCAGCTGGCTAGAGTACTCGGTTCATACCCGATTGGTCGTTGGTTCGAATCCAACTACCGCTACCAAAAGGCATTTAAGGGCGCAAACGCGCCCTTTTTGCGTGTTTCGACTGCCGGTCGCAAATATCCGGTCCTCTTTCCGCTCACATAAAAGTACGTTACGATCTCTCCTTTCTTTTTGTTTCAACTTTCGCGATATTCGTTTCGGATTCGGAAATGCTCCGCAAAAAGATACACCGCCCCAAAAGGACGGTGCGTTTTTTATTATACGCGACGCATTTTGTACCGGAAGCGCGATTTTATATTGTAGCAAAGTCTCTCGACTTTATTTTTTGCCTCTCCCGAGTCGCGACCAAAGTATTACCGATATCTGCAAAGGTATTCCTATAAAGTACAATACCCACATGTTGTATTTAAGCGTTTGCAGATACAGACCCGTGATAATAGACCATACAAGGACCGATACCAAAACCGCCGAAAACCTCCGTCTTCCCCATATCGCGTTAAAAACTATCATTACGATACACGAGGCGGGAACCGACCATACAAACGCCTGCCAGTAATTTATCTTTGCCCACAGCAAAAGCTGTACGTAAACTATCGTTGAAACTATCCATACCGCCGAAACGGACAACAGCGTGATGACCAGTTTATTGCTGTCGAATTTACGTTGTTGTTCCGCAGGCGAAATTTCGCCCTCTTTATGTTCGGTTATAAGATAATCGACGCTTACCGAATAAAAGTTTGCGATAGAGGCTATCACTTCTATATCCGGCACGGCGTCTCCGTGTTCCCACTTCGATACCGATTTATCCGAGTAATTAAGTTTTTCGGCAAGTTCCAACTGGGTGAGCGACGCTGCTTTGCGAAGTTCCAACAAATTCTTTGCCAATATGTCTTTTATTTCCGCCATGGCTCGATTATAACAGATTTTTACCGCCATATCAAGCGATTCTACCGTCGCGAGAGTTGTTTACGGCAAAATTCTCGCCGCGTGAGAACGCACTCTCACGATACAATAAAAACATTATAGTCCGTCTCCGCCCGTTCTCTTGCCTGAAACGTTATAAAAGGGATAAAATTACAATACGATATTCAAAAAGGAGCGCCGATACATGAAACCCGTTATCCCTGTTTTTTTTGCCGCCGACGACAATTATCTTCCGTTTTTAGCCGTTTCGCTCGGCTCGGTAAAAGCAAACGCATCGAAGAACTACGATTACGATATACACATACTGCATTCCGGGCTCGACAGCGACAATATGCGTCGCACGGCTATGCTTGACGAAGACGGCTTTACCGTAAGATTCGACGACGTTACCGACAAACTGTCCGCCATTTCGAAAAGCCTGCAACTGCGCGACTATTACACCGGAACGACGTATTACCGAATATTTATAGCGGAGATGTTCCCCGAATACGAAAAAGCGTTGTATCTCGACAGCGATACCGTTGTCCTCGGAGATATATCCGAGCTATATAACCATGAACTCGGCGACAACCTCGTCGGCGCGGTGACCGACGAAACGGTATCCGGCGAGCCCGTCTTTTGCGATTACGTGCAAAAAGCACTCGGCATATCACCGGACAATTATTTCAACGCCGGCATTCTTTTAATGAATCTTAAAGCGTTCCGCCGCGAAAACTTTTACGAGGGATTCAACAGACTGTTACGACTGTACAAATTTTCCGTAGCGCAGGACCAGGACTATCTTAACGTACTGTGCCGCGGCAGAGTGCTCTACATTTCTTCCGAATGGAACAAAATGCCGATGCCGACGGAAACGCGCATACCGCCGAAACTTATACATTACAACCTTACGCGCAAACCGTGGCATTACAATAACGTGCCGTACCGCGAGTACTTTTGGGAATACGCACGCAAATCGGAATTTTACCGCGAGATAATAGACGTGCGCGACTCGTTTACCGACGAACGCAAACTTGCGGACTCCGAATGCGAAAAGAGGCTCATTGCCCTTGCCGCCCGCGAAGCGGCGGACCCCGCCAATTACTACCGCAAATACGCCGCGATGTAAGGAGAATACCAAATGGAACTTTCGCAAGAACGGTACGAGCCGCTTATAAGCGTCTGCGAAAAAAACGGACTCGCCGACGACCGCCGCGAAGTACTGGAAAAAATTGCGCGTCTCGAACGCGAAAAAAGATTCGACGTGGACGTTGAAAACGATCCGCCCACCATACCGTTGGACTACGCCAAAGTAGACTATCTCGGCGAAAAAACTTTTTCCAAAATAAAAACCGCGATAGCGAATCGTATGGGCTATTCGTATTTTAGCAAACTTATAAAAAAGGGACATGTGATAATAGAAGGAGTCGAGGGCGCGCAATATCTTACGGCGCTTCGCGACGGAGCGATAATCACCTGCAACCATTTTGCGGTATACGACAACTTTCTGGTATACAAAGCGGTGGAAAACGCTTTACCCAAAGGCAGACTTTACAAAATAGTGCGCGAAGGAAACTACACCTCTCTTAAAGGGTTGTTCGGATTTTTGATGCGCAACTGCAACACTTTGCCTCTCGCGTCCGACGCGCGCGGTTCTATGGCTTTGATGAAAGCGGTATCGACGCTCTTGTCGCGCGGAGAAACGGTGCTCATTTATCCCGAACAAGCCATGTGGTGGAACTACCGCAAACCGCGACCTTTCAAGACCGGAGGGTTTATAATGGCGCAAAAGGCCGGGGTGCCGGTCTTGCCGGTATTCGTTACCATGCGAGACGGAGATACCTCGGGCGCCGACGGTTACCCGGTGCAAAAACATACCGTGCATATAATGCCTCCGGTTTATCCCGACACATCGTTGCCGCCCAAAGCATGCTCGGAAAAAATGCGCGCCGACACATTCGAATCGTACCGCCGGAAATACCGCGAAGCATACGGCGCGGAACTCGAATCATGATACTATACGGCATAGCGATCTTTATCGGAATGGCTCTCACGGCGCTCTTTAACGCCTTGTTCGCCGCTCCGCACTTCGGATTTTCAATAACGTACGCAGTGCTCGCAACGATAATACATACCGTAGCCGTAATAGCGGTCGACGGAGTTTTAGCTTTTATCATCCGCCGGCTTCCGTCCAAAGCGTTCGGACACAAAAGAAAGTTTTTCAACGTATCCTTACGAGAAAAGAATTTTTACGAAAAGCGTCTGAGCATAAAAAAATGGAAAGACAAGATTCCCGAACTCGGCGGCTTTACGAATTTTTCCAAAGGCAGCATAGACAAACCGCGCGACAACGAATATCTTGCGCGTTATCTGCTGGAAGCCGATTACGGCCAGATAATACATCTTATCACGGCGTTCACCGGCTTTTTGATAATATTTATCTGTCCGCTCGAAATGTGGTATTGCTTCGCCCTTCCCGTTGCTGCGATAAACGCAATACTCAACATAATGCCGTTTTTCGTACTGCGCTACAATTCGTACAAACTTAAAATACTGTTCCGTAAAAACGAACGACGGACGCAGCAATCTACGGAAAACGTCTCGACATGATAAGATACAAAAAAAGAAAGCCGCCGGTAAAAGGCGGTTTTCTTTTTTGTTTCGCTTGATCTTTATAACGCTTATTACTCGCGGGGAGCAGCGTCCGCCGCAACGGGCTCGGGTTTTGGCGCGTCGGCTTTTTTAGCTTTTTTGAGTCCTTTGCGTATAGCGAAGAATCCCCACAACGCCGCCAGCAATACGAGCGCTACGTTTACGACTATAAGCAGTATCTTCCATATAGCCATAGCCGTTCCCCACACAACGCCTTCGCCCATACCGTTCATGGCGTTGGAATTGGCTACCGTGAACAGAATATTTTTGGTGGCGTTACGCAAAGCCTTGATCTGCACATCGTCGGTCATTCCTTTGCGGCTCGCGTCGTCCGAAGGCTTGTAGTCCTGCGAAAGATTGAGGTCTCCGCCGGCGCGGATCATCTGGTCGGGATGCATGTACGCGTTGCTGAGATTGTAGTCTGATATCACCATGCCCTCGAAGCCCCATTCCTTGCGCAAAACTTCGGTCAAAAGCGCGTAACTTCCGCCTGCCCATTCGGTACCTATGCGGTTGAACGAGCTCATCATGGCGTGCGTATTTCCTTCTTCAACGATCATCTTGAAGGGTTTTAAGTATATCTCGCGGAAAGTCTGTTCGTCCGCCCACGTTATAAGACCGCCGGCGTCGCGGCAAGTTTCCTGATCGTTAAGAACAAAGTGTTTTACGTAAGTATAAACACCCTTGGACTGCGCGCCTATTACCACGTTGGTGCCCATGTATCCCGAAAGATACGGGTCCTCGCTGTAATATTCCCAGTTTCTGCCCGAGAACGGACTGCGGTGGATATTCACCGCGGGAGCGTACCAGCCGCTGTATGTTCTGCCGTCGCCTTTTGTATAACCCACAAGGCTTTCAAGCCCGACCATAACGCCCATATCGTTTGCAAGGTCGGCGTTGAAAGTAGCGCCTATAAGGCACTCCGACGCGTAGAAGCACGTATCGTGTACGGTCGGGTCTCCCATAAAGTTCGTAAAGCCCGCGGGGCCGTCGGGATCTATCGTGCGGGGCTTCCCTATTTTATCCATACTTATGGTATGGAAGTTGCCCTGTCCAACAAGCGTGACCATATCGTCCACCGATATGTAATCGAGCAGTTCGTCCCATTTGGGATCGTCGTACGGCAACCCGAACATTTCGTACAATTGCGGCGCGGTCCCCTTTTTGCCCTGCTCGCGAGTCTCGCCTGTAAACGTCTTCATATAATCGCCGTTAACGTCGTCGTATTTGAAATTGAGCGCATCGCGGACCGTATCGCTTATTTCGCGGTCGGCACGGGTGGGCATTTGCGGGAATGTGGCGTTTATACTGCCGCGCGACATGGTCTTGCCGTTCATGTATTCGCTCATGCTCTCGAAACGATTGTCGTTATCGCTGCCGTTGCCGTAAATATCCATAGGATACTTTATACCGTCAAGCAACGAGTACTCCAGCTTTATCGCTGAATCTTCCGCCCAGCAGTCGTGCGCGTTTTTACCCACGTACACCGTGTACACGCCGGGATCGAGCTCGTAACCGTAAAATCCGTTTCCGTTGGCGTCGTCATAGTCGTAAGACGCCATATCCTCTATATCCAGCGTAAGCTTGTATTCTTTGGTTTCTCCGGGCGCCAAGAGTCCTGTCTTTACCACTCCGCCCAATATCACGTGCGACTTTTCTATGCCGTTGTTTACGTAAGGCGCGGAATAATAAAGCTGTATAACGTCTTTTCCCGAATACTTTTCGCTCGTATTCTTAACGCTGACAACAACGTCTATCTTGTTGTTGACGTCCTTATTGAGAATATAGCCCGACGGCGTCGTTTTTTCGGTATTGAGCGTCCAGGTAAAATCGGCGTAACTGAGTCCGTATCCGAAAGGATAAACAACGTTTTCGTCGTACCAACCTTTATCGTCTCCGAAGCGGTAAATATCCTGGAACGAACGAGTTTCGTAATAACGATATCCGAAGTAAATGCCTTCCTCGTATTCGACAAAGTAGTTGCCGAGAGCCGAGCCCGCCGCCAGATACGCGTTGCCGTTGTTTTGGAGATTGTCGCCGAAGTTCTGCCAAGTGGGGTCTTTGGTGAAATCTCTCACGTATGTGTCGACAAGGTGTCCGGAGGGCGTCTTTTTTCCGCAGAGCAGATCGCCTATCGCGTTTGTGCCGCTGCCGCCGGGACTGCCTATCCACATAGCCGCGTCTATTCCGTCATTCTCCTCGATAAAGCCGAGTTCCATGCTTGTGGCGCAGTTTATGAGCACCACCACCTTTTTGAAGGTGCCGCACTCTATGACCGCGTTGAGAAGCGCTTCCTCGTTTTTATCGAGTTCGAGGTAATGCTGACCGCCCTCTTTAGAGCCGTCCACCGCAGCACCGCCGTAACTCTTGGTTTGCAGACGCGGCAGGTCGAAACCCTCGCCGCCTATACGCGAAAACACTATCACAGCCGCGTCGGAATACGAAGCGTAACTGTCTTTTATCGCCTTGGTATATTTGGACTGCGGAGTCTCGCCTATCGCAAGTCCCGTGACTTTTGCGCCTATCGCGGGGTTGCCGTCGCGTCCGTCGCCCGATTTACCGCTCTCGTAAAAATCTTTGAGCTTGGGATTAAGTTCGAATCCCGCGTTCTTCAAGCCTTTGTAAAGCGATACCGAATTTTTGGCGTTGCCGCCGCCGCTTCCAGAGCCGCCCAAAACGATGTTAGCCGAGTTTTTACCGAAAACGCTTATTTTCGAGCCCGCCGCAAGCGGCAAAGCGTTGTTTTTGTTTTTAAGAAGCGTAACGCCCTCGGACACTATTTCTTCGTTAAGTTTGTTCGCTGCTTTAAGCACTGCTCTCTTTTCACTGCCGCCCGCTATTACGGAATCGCCCAATTTAAGATCGGTCTCGAACTGTTTGAATCCTTCCGTAGTCTTTTGAAATCTGTAATACTTATCGGGATCGCCCGAAACGTGCGTGCGTCTCTCGCCGCCCATAACGGTATCTATCGTACCCGATAAAAAGTCGTTTTGCGTAGCTACCATAGTAGCGGTGAAAAACACGACTATAACTATCACGGAGACCAAAAACCATGCGCGGGTATACTTCCATATAAATTTGAATGCTCTTTTTATAGCTCCCATAATTATGCGTCCTCCCTTAATTTCTCGTCAGGTTGTACGTGAGAGGCACCCATTTGAGCGACACGGCCGTATTTATGCGTATGTAGTCAACGCCCGGTCCGCCTATGTTGCCGTCGCGCAATTTGTTGGTATGCACCGCTATCTGTATCACGTTCCACCCCTCTACGAGCGATACCGTTCCGAACTGGTACTCGTTGAACGACGTATACTCATTGCTGCCGCTCACTTTGACGGAACCGTATTGTATCGTATCTTTCGTTCCCGTAGCCGTCTTTCCGCTGTAACGGTATACTCCCAGCGACGAAGGCGTGAATGTGGGCGAGCCTATCTCCGAGCCGAGAGCAAGATACAACGGTGCGTTGCTTACCGCTTCCGGCGCGAATATCACGAATTCAAGAGTTATGGTATCGTTGTGCATATAGTTTACGAACGCGCCGTTACTTGCAACCGAAACGGTCATGTCTATCATATCCTCTCCCGAGGGCGACGCCGAATATCCCGTTCCGGACTTGCCGGTAAGGTCTACGTATTCGGCCTCGAAGCGTCCGTTATCCGGAGCCTGCAAAGGCTCGTTTATGCGGAGATACATCGTCACGGTACGCGGCGAGAATCCTTCGGCATTTGCCGTGACTCGGAAGCTCATGGTCTTGACGACTTTGGTGGGCACGCCTGTCACCATGCCTGCGGAAGTAACGGTAAGTCCGTATCCGTCTTTAAGCGCTTTTGCGTCGTCTTCCGTCATGGAATAAGTTATCGCAACGCCTTCGCCGGCGTCGGCGGTAGCTATGCTGTAATTAGCTTCTTCGCCCTTAGTGATCACGCCGGACTTGGATTCGTAACGTATACGCTTGGGGCTTACGGTAAATTTGAACGCGCGCGTCACGGGTTCGCACGCGGCGGCGGAAGCCACTACGTTGAACTCGCACTCCGAGCGCTGCATGGATTTGCCTATAAGAGCTCCGTTGGGATACAGAGTAAATCCCTCCGGCAGAGTACTGCCCGCCTCAAGCTCGTAAGTAACGGCGTTGTTATTGAGCGCCGTCGACTTTCCGGGAACTCCGCTTTGATTGACGTAAAGCGTTTCCACGTAAGCGGGATCGAGCTCGCACGCGCTTTCGTCGGCATTGCCGAAGTTTATTATCTTGGACGGAGTTTTAGACACGTGGTCAAGCACTACGTCTATGGTAAAATTGACGGTGGTATCAGAATACCCTTTCGCCGAAGCTGTCACTCTGAAAGGAGTTCCCGGCCCCACGGCGGTGGGAGTTCCGGTTATAGTACCGAATTCGTCGATAACGAGTCCCGCGGGAAGCGATCCCGACATACGGTACGTTACTTCGATGTCCTCGTCTTCGACATACGCTATGGACGCGGCATAAGGCAAGCCCACGCGCGCGTCGGTCAAAGCTCTGCCGCGGTATTTAAGGTACGGATTAACGACGCTTATCGTTATATCCGCCGTTACGGAGTCGCATTTTTCCGCGGATGCGGTTATCTTTATTTTGAGTTTTTTTATCTTGCCGTAACTTCCGGATATCGTTCCGTCAGATTCTACGGACAGTTTGCCCTCGAAAGCGTTATCAAGTTTCTGTTTTTCTTCGTCGGCAAGCGAATAGCTTACCGAGGCTCCGTTTGACGCCGTAGCCATCGCCACGGTACCGGAGTTTTCAACGCCGATTATTGTTTCGCACATGGTATTCTCGTAAACGATAGTACCCGGCAAAAGCGCTTTCGACTTGTCTCCGTCGTCGGATCCGCAGCCCCAAAATACCGTTACGGCCATTATAAAGGCAAGCGCCAATGCCGTAAGCGCACTTTTCTTTTTCAAAACTGCCTCCTTAAAGCGTTTCCGCTTTATTCTGTGATTTATTAAACGACAACAATTTTTCCGGACGTATTTAACACAAGGACTGCGCCGGAAAGTGCAGTCCTTGTGCAGCAGACTTATACAGTCCGGTATTGTCGTTTCAGCTTACTCTGCTATATTCTTTTTTCTTTTACAAACCGCAACGGCGGCGACTCCCAACAGAGCCAGTGCCGCAGATGCCGCAACGGTACCTTCGACCGCTGAACCGCAACCTTTCTTAGCCGGTTTATCATCCGTTCCCGGATCGGTCTCGCCGCCCTTTACGCTTAGAGTAAATTCGGCGGTCGTAGCGGTAAGACAGTTATCCGACCACGCCGATACTTTTACAGTATAACTTCCCGCGACCGCAGGCGTGCCGGAGATGGTGCCGTCGGCGGAGATTGTAAGGCCTTCGGGCAAGCCGGCCGCCGAATACACTATGCCGTCGGCGCCGGTAGCCGTATTGACGGCCGCCGAATACGCCGAGCCTACGGTAGCCTCGCCGAGAGCTTTGCCGGAGAAACTGATAACCGCGGCGTCGTTTACGGTGATCGTAACTTCGGTCGCAAGGTCGTCTTTACCCGCCGCTTTCGCAGTGACGGTAAACTTGCCGGTGCCTTTTTCCGCGGGCACGCCGACTATCGCGCCTTCCGCCGTAAGCACCATGCCTTTTGGCAAATTGCCGCTTACTTCGTAAGATACGCTCGAGCCTTCACACTTCGATGTAACGTCCACTTTCGCAAACTTACCTGCGACCAGTTGCGCCGACGCGGAACCGGTATAGCTCAACCCGCCGTTTACCGTGAGGGTAAGCACAAGTCCCTGTCCTATAAATCCGTCCGCGTCTTTTAACGAAACGTGCATATTGTAAGTGCCGGCAACAGCGTCGGCCGCTATAGTGCCGCTTATCGCGCCGGTGGTCTTATTGATAACAACGCCTTTGGGCGCGTCGCTTAACACATATTCGTAGCCGGTGTACACAGTGCTCGCCGCGTTGTAAGATACGGCGGCTCCTTTTTCAAACGTTCCGATGTCTTTACTGAACACGTTCGCCGCGTAATGCTCGGAAGTGTATCTCGCTCCGAGACGATTCATGGCGTTGGAATTGACGACAGTGTAAACAACGCATTTGGCGGCTCTGCGCATCGCAGCAACGTGCGTGGGCGTAAGAGCGGCTCCGCTTATCGAGAGCGTGCTTGCTCCGCCGTTGGCAAGCCAGAGGTCGTTGCCGGCGCGTATCATGAGGTCGGCGCGCATGAACGAGTTTACCCAGTCGGTTATAACAAGGCCGTTAAAGCCCCATTCGTCGCGGAGAACATTGGTAAGAAGTTCATAGCTTGCTCCCGCCCAGATATTTCCCATGCGGTTGAACGCGCTCATCATGCCGGTGGCGCCGCCGTCCTTTACGGATATCTCGAACGATTTGAGATATATTTCGCGGATAGTCTGTTCGTTGGCCCAGGTGGAAAGATCGCCGCGGTTCTGCTCTTGATCGTTAAGCGCAAAATGCTTTATCATTACGAACACGCCCTTGGACTGAGCGCCCTTTACGACCTGACCGCAGATCATGCCGGCAAGCACGGGATCCTCGGAATAGTACTCGAAGTTTCTTCCGGAGAACTGGCTGCGGTGTATGTTGTTGCCGGGAGCGTACCAACCGTTGTATCCGCCTTTAACGCCGGTGGATTTCGAGCTGGCGCCTTCGCCGCCCCAGATACCCTCGTCGCCTACGGCTTCGCCCATGGCAAGCGCGAGTTCCTTGTTCCAAGTGGAAGCCACAACTATGGGAGAAGCATACGAGCAGGTATTTCCTACCCAGTTGTTGCCGGAACCCTGCACGAATCCGGTGGGTCCGTCGGGAGTTATGGACATCGGGAGATCGAGGTCGTCGATATTATGGGTCACAAAGTATCCTTTGACGATAAGGTTACGCATATCTTCCAACGTAAGCTGGTCCATAAAAGCATCCCAGCGTTTATCGTCGAAGTCAACTCCCACGAGCTTGGTAGCGCTTATCTTGGTCTGGCGCGTAGTCTGGTACGTGGGCATTTCATCTGTGTACCACGGTTGTCCAGCGTCGTATTCGGGACTTGCCGCCGAGTATGTGCATTTCGCGATCTCTTCCGCCGTGAGTTTAGCCTCGCTCTCGGTGGGCGGCAGAGGGAACGTACCCTCGAAGTCGCTGCGCGACATTACTTTGGAATGTCCGGCAAACAAGCTGTCGGCATTCGCATCGAAATAGTCGCTCATATAATCGAATCTGTTTTCCACATCGTTTCCGGATACCGCGTCGGTCTTGTAATACACGGAGGAAGCGAGATTGTAGGTTTTGGACGATACGTTATCGTCCGCCCATGCGTGGGCGTTTTTGCCGACGTAGAAGGTGTAATCGCCCGCGTCGAGCTCGTAACCCTTAGTTCCGTTGGCGTTGGCATCGTTAAAGTCGTAGCTCGCCATATCGCGCACGTTCATGCTGAGGCGCACGGTTTGCGACATACCGGGCTGGATCAAATCGGTCTTTTCAAACGCGCCGAGATTTACGTGCGACTTCTCTATTTCGCCGGAGATATACGGAGCCGAGAAGTACATCTGCACGACTTCCTTGCCTGCTACTTTACCGGTATTGGTAACGGTAACGTCCGCCTGCACGGTGCCGTCTTTATCGAGTTGTTTCGTCAAAAATTTGACGTCCCATTCAAAAGTCGTGTAACTGAGCCCGTATCCGAAAGGATATACTACGTTTTCCTCGTACCACTCGGAAGATGCGTCGCTCTTTACCTCTTCGTACGCGCGGGTCTCGTAATAACGGTAGCCCACGTAAATGCCTTCGTCGTACTCAACGTAATTTACGCCGGTACCCTGCCCCGATTCGTTAATGAACTGGCTGGTATAGTTTATCGCGAAGTTGGAAAACGTGGGGTCCTTTTTGAAATCGGCGGCATACGTGTCCACCGTTCTTCCCGAAGGATTGACTTCGCCGGTAAGCACTTTTCCGAGAGCGTTGATACCGCTACCGCCGGGGAATCCCAGCCACAGTATCGACCCTACGCCGTCGTCGGATTCAAGCGCTCCTAGTTCGAACGAAGTGGCTATGTTGAGAACTACCACCACATTGTCGAAGTTTTCCTTGGCAAGCTCTATAAGGGCTTCCTCGTTATCGTCGAGTTCGAGATAATGGTCGCCGGATGCGGCATTGCCGTTTTTGTTGTAATCCGATCTTCCGGCAACAGCGCTGGTGTAATTCGTTTTAAGGTCGGCGCCCTCGCCTCCCGCGCGAGCTATGACCACTATCGCGGCGTCGGAATAATCTTTGAAAGTATTTTTTAGAGTCGCGTCGTACCTTGACACCGGGGTCTCGCCTGTTATGGTAGCCACCTGTCCGGTGCCCGAACCTCCGTCGCGTCCGTCTCCCGACAAAGCTTTGTTCTCGTAAAAAGCTTTTGTCGCCGGATTTACCGCAAAGCCCGCGTTGTTCAAACTGTCGTACAGATTATAATATTTTACGCCGCCCAAGCCGCTTCCGTCGGCGCCGGAAGCCGAGCCGCCGCCGCCGTAAAACGGATCGACGGAGTTTTTACCCAGCACCGTTACCCTGGCGCCCGCTTTCACGGGAAGCGAATCGGAGTTGTTTTTGAGCTTGGCGTTTTTAAGTAATACTATTCCTTCCTCTACTATCTTTTGGTTCAAATCGTTGGCGCGTTTGAGCGCATCGGAAGCGCTGCTTGCGTCCGAACGAAATACCGATACGTAGTTGTTTTGCGCCGCGTCCGCTTTTGTAGGCGCAACGTTAACGCCGATAGCAAACGCCGTAAGGGCGGCTACGCACAAAGCGCCGATTTTACCCAGTCTGCGTTTTGTTTTTTGTTTCATAACGTCACCTCTTGATTTTTTTGTTACCGCATACAACGGGCGCAAAAATGCGCCCGCTACGCGATAATTTTGTTACATGTGTTTTAAGCCGCCGCAACAGTCTTGCTTTGTCCCGCAAGCCATGCCCACAGTCCTACGGCGTCGCCGTCGGGAGTGAGTTTTACGGTTCCGGTCTGCTCGACGCCCACTTTAAGGTCGTCAAGCGTAAACGCATTGTCCGCGCCGGTACCGGTCTTTTCCTGCACTTTGAAGCACTCGTCGCGAAGAACATATATCCACGAATAATGTCCGTCGTAAGTTCCCGCGTCAACGTCGCCCTCAGCTATAGCGACCGTATCGAACATAGAGTAGTGCGCGTTGGTGGCGCCGGCTTTAAGAAGCTCTATGTAAAGCGAGTTGGAGTTCGTCTCGGTAAAGCCGTTAAAAGTTGCGGGATCCCACCAGTTTTGTCCGGGGGTCCAAGAGCCGAGCTCTACCGTGCGGTCGGCCTTTGCATGGGTTATCCACATGGGAACAGCCGCCAAACGGTTAAACTCATCGTCAGTCATGCCTGCGTCTTTAACGTACGGAACAGCGATGGGATATGCCGCCGCAAAGAACTCTCCATGCTTGGAAAGCATTTCTACAGTCATCCAGCCACCGTTGGAGCAACCGCCGAGATACACGCGGTTGGCATCGATATCGGCGTGCTCGGTAACGAATTTTTGTATAAGTTTGAACAAAGACTCGGTGTATATCGACTCGCCGACGTCGTTGCCGCCCTGTTGTCCGTTGCCGTTATCCATCCACATAGTGGGAGACTGCGGAGCAAGCAGATAAGCTCCGGGGATATCGTCAGTCACAAAATATTTTTGTATAAGATTTGTCGAAAGGTTGGTCACCTGGTTTCCGAGCAAAGCGATTCTGGGATCGGTGCCGCCTTCGCCGGCGCCGTGCAACCAAACTACGAGCGGTTTCTTGCCGTTTTTGCCGTTCACGGGCGTGGGCGTCCACGACGCGTATTTAAGGGTTATTTCTTTTTGTTCGGCGTCGTCGCCGGTACCCACGGTAACTTTATCGGGGTCGGTATAAGTACCGGTAGTATCCCATCCGTTAAGAGCGGGAATATCCCAATCCGCTACGGTATTGCCGCCTATGGACGTATAGGTAGTTTCGCTCAAAACGAGCGGAGTATCGAGACTTACTTTTACTTCCTGCCAATTGTTTCTTCCGGTCGCCATATTGTAAGCAAAGGCGTTGGGCTTGGGCACCCACTGGTATATAGCCGCGTTATAATAGCCCTTGTATTCGAGCGTCACGTATTTTGAAGAATCCGTTCCTTTCGCTACAGCATTGCCGTTCGCGTCCGAGAGATACGTATCGAAAGCGGACTGACCGCCGGCAGTCAACCTAAACAACGCTTTGCCTTCAGCCAGGGAAGATACGGCTGCAGCGGGAATATCGTCATCCAATCCTATTACCGCTTTGTCTATTATAGGGTTTCCGGCGTGTGCGCTGACCATAAGTTTTACGTTTACGTCTTTGTTGTACGGCACGGGAGGCGCGGGAAGCAATGCCTCTCCGCTCGCCGCATCTCCGTTTACAGCCGTAAGCGTAAGCTCGGTTTGCACATCGAGACAGTCTACGTTGGGCATTTTATCCGACTTAACTTCTATAATTACAGTATTAAATCCTTCTATAACGTCAAGTTCGCCGAACTCTATCGCGCCGAATTTTACGTTCCACGAAAATGCGTTGGAACCCGGCGCAACGCCCGGAGCATACGTAACATTGTTTCCGTTTAAGGTTACGGTAAGCACGGTTGTATCCACCGTTTGATTCACTACACTCATACCGGACATGGTATTGCTGGATACCCACAACGATATGTTCGCCTTTCCCGCAGATGCGGCGTCAAACGTAAATTCAATTTTATTGCCGGCAACGCTGAGACTGCCGAGGCACGCGCCTCCGCTTGCCGTTCCGGCGGCTTCGCCTTCGTTAATAAACGAATCCCCGTAAGAAGGTTTTCCCGTCACTCTCGCGTTTTCCGCCTCTATACGGTAACCCGCAGGGGTCTTATCGGATGATTTAAGTATAGTTAAGGGCATGGTAAGTTTACCGTAGCGCGCGTAAAGCGTTACGTCGGATATCGGCGAATAGTCGGCGACATCCACTTTTTCGCCGCCTTCGGCAGCGGTATACCAACCGTAGAGCACAAGATCGTCTTTGGTAGCCGCGGGCGCGTTTCCGAGTTTATTGCCGTCATCGACTATAACGGTATTGTTGCCGGCGATAGTTCCGCCGTTGGCGTCAAACGTTACCGTCCAGACTTTTATCCACTGCGCGTACAACGTGGTATCCTGCTCGATAGTATCGAACATGGGATTGATTTCCGTTCCGCCGGTCTTTTCGGTAAACCAGCCTTTAAAACGGTGTCCCGCGTAAGTCGCGGTGGGACAATCGATAACGTTTCCGTTTTTGTCGACGCTTACCACGGCGTCTCCTTTAAGAGCGCCGCCGTTGGCGTCAAACGTGACTTTTGCCGACGGAGCAACGTAATGCGCGTAAAGCGTCACGTTGGCGGTCACTTTATATGTAGATATATCGACCTTGGTGCCCTCGGTAGCCGCGGTGTACCATCCGGCGAAATCGACACCCGTCTTAGACGCGGTGGGCGCGCCGGTTATAGACTCGCCGCTTTTAACTTTTACGGTAGAACTGCCGGTCAGCGTTCCTCCGTTTGCATCGAACGTTACCGTATATTCGGTAGCGGAGGCGGGTCTGTCGTCGCCGCATGCGGCAAATGCAAAGCATACCGCAAAAGCAAGCACAACGCACAAAAGCGCCGATAATCTTTTAGCTTTCATACTTTTCCTCCATTTTGATTTATTCGGGGCGAAAATCGCCCTTTTTTCCAGAATAGACCACCTTTATCAATATGTAAATAGGCGTGTCACGACAGGAACGTTTTTTGTCGTATGTGGCAAATAGAAAAGCGGCCGGATACGTGTCCCGACCGCTTTTTTCAACTGTTAAACAGTGCCGTCACCGTAGCAAAGGGATTGCGGCAAGCATGGTAAATATATTGTTCTCGGAAATGAAACTTATCTGTCCTCCGTATTTGTGCACCACGTTACGCATGCTCTTGGTCCCGAAACCGTGGTTTTCGATATCGGTCTTTTTGGTCTGCGGTATACCGTCTTTCAGCACAAGCGCGTCGCAGGAATAGTTGGTCGTTTTTATAACGCACATATTATTGCGCCGCACTATCTCCACTATTATCTCTTTTTGAACGTCGTCGTCCTGCTCCCTGACGCTCTCTATGCAATTTTGCAAAGCGTTCCCTATAAGCGAATATATGTGGTACGGCTTCATGAATTCTATGACCGAGCCGTCCGCCGTACATATAAACCGAATGCCAAGACGCCCGCACAAAAGCGCTTTTTCCGAAAGCACCACGTCAAGCGCGGGGTTGCCTGTAAAATACGTGCTGTTAAGTATCTCTTTATCGCCCTCGATCTCGGACAATTCCTCGTAATCCACTATACCCTGATGTTCCCGCTGTTTTATGTCGTGATACTTTATCTGTATCTTTTCGTTGCTGAGCTTGGCCTGCTCGTAACGCTGCTTGTCCTTATGCATAAGCTCGATGAGTATAGTATTTTCCTGTTCGAGCTGTTGCTTCCGGATATTCATGAATCCCATAACGAGAGTTGAAACCGTGAACAGCGACGCGATTATAAGCATATACGTCACGCCGTCCAGCATATAAAATATCGACTGCCGTCCGTAATACGTAAGTACCGACGCCACCAGTATGAACGCCGTTATTATATATATCACGACGTTGCTGTTAAACTTCAATTCTTCCGTAAAACACAACCACCGCACCATAAAAAAGTACGCGGCGGCCATTCCCGCCGCCGTAACTATCGGCATGATGATAAAATAATATTCAAACGGTTCCCAACGCTTAGCCGAAAATACTATCACGTATATCAAAGAATACGAAATATTGCTGATGAGATGCTGTACGCAATACACGCATACGCTCAAAAAGAGCGCCTGCCATACGTCGGTGCGGAAACATATCAGATTGGTGCAAAACAGCATCACCACAGTAAAGAAATAACTTAAAGGAGGCAGTATGTTCCAGTTGCATAACCGGCAGAGCCAGTGGTACAGCACCATTACCGCCAGGCACAGCGGATACCTTACGAAAAACAGGCTCCGCCTTTTGCATACCGGTATAAAAAGCAGCGCGACGAGAAGTATCTGCGTCATGAACTCGTTGCCCGCAAGGTCGAAAATAAACGATATTACTTTTGCATATTCAGACATTTACAGTCCCGTTCTTTCCCAAAAATCGCATGAAATTTTCGGTAAAGCTCCTCAAAAACTTGCGGCTGATAGGCAATACCTTGCCGCCCCGCAAATGCACTTCGCCGTTTCTTATGGAAGTAACGTGGTTAAGATTTATAAGATAACACGCGCTGCATCTCGCAAAATTGAATTCTTCCAGATTCCTGCACATTTCGTGCATTGTGCCGCGCGATTTATAAGTTACCAACTCGTTGCCGCGCAAAGCGTAATAAAATAAATTATGTATCTGCACTTCGAGATACACAATATCGGAAATAAGTTCCACGTCCATTCCGTGGAACGTTTTGATATAAAGTTTTCTGGTCTGGTTGCTTTTAAGCACGTCTATCGCGCGCGCGATGTTTCTCGTGAACGCGTTTTCGTCTATGGGTTTTACCAGGTATCCCAAGGCGTTGACTTCATAACCTTTTACGGCGTACTGTGCGTAATGCGTACAAAATATTATAACGGCGGTCTTGTTTTCGGATCTTATCAGCTTTGCTGTTTTCAGCCCGTTGGTCCCGGGCATGTTGATATCGAGTAATATGATGTCGTAAATATTGGTTTCCGACCGTAAAAATTCGTCTCCGTTATTAAAACAATTTATTACGAAGGAGTCCCCCCCCCGCGATTTTTCGGAATAACGGTCTAACATGAGGGATAATTTTTCCACGATCTCAGCTTCGTCGTCGACAACAGCAACTTTGTAAACCACACTCTCCTCCTTATGAAGTAATTATATAAAGCATAAAAAAATCATTTCCGCATAATATTTACGCCGAACAGTCCGCACCTCACCTCCTGATAAAAAATGTATATACCTTAATATAACTATTTTACAATATTTGTAGCATTTGTCAAGGGGTTTTCAAAAAATAAATCGACGCGTAACGCATTTTTTTGTATATTCCGCGCTTACGACTCAATCGTATTCCACGCCCGCAAGAGTAAGTCCTTTGGACGGCGCCGGTATCTTTCGTAAAGTTCCCTCTCCGTTTAACGCCGCCTCAAATTCCGCCAAAGAAATTTCCCCGCCGTTTAGGCGCAAAAGCGCGCCGGTCAAAAGGCGCACCATTTTGTACAAAAAACCGTTGCCGCATATCCTCAGTTCATAAGACAGCGGCATTATACCATTTTCGGCATATTCCGTAAGATTGCACGAATACACCGTGCGCACCGTTGTTTTCGCCGACGAGCCGAGGCAATAAAATTCCTTAAAATCGTGCGTCCCCTCTATCTTTTTTGCCGCCTTGGTAAGCAGTTCCGTATCGAGCGGCGAACCCAGACGTAGCGCGTACCGGTCTATTTGCGGCACGACCGCGGGCGAAACATAAAATCTGTATGCGTAAGTCTTGCGTTTGGCGCTCCGCCGCGCGCAAAAACCGGCGGCTACCTCCCGGCAGTTTACCGCGCGGATATCATGCGGAAGTTTGCCGTTAAGGGCGTTTACCGCGTTTGCGGCGGGCATCGGCAATTCGCAACTAAACGACACCGCCTGCCCGAGAGCGTGCACTCCCTCGTCGGTGCGTCCCGACGCAGTGACCGATACGTCAAATCCGGTCAAACGGTAAAGCGCTTCCTCCACCTCTTGCTGGACGGTGCGGGCGTTTTTCTGCCGTTGCCAACCGCTGTACGCGGTGCCGTCGTAAGAAAGCGTAAGCAGATACGTCTTCATATGAGCGCCGCCACAAACGCCCAACCGAACCAGTTGTAGCGAAGCACCAAAATAACGAAAAACAGCGCGAGCATGACAAACGAAGCGGCAAAATCGCGGAAATGCAGTTTAAGTCTTTTCATACGGGTGCGTCCCTTCGCCCCGCGGTAACAGCGCGAATCCATCGCGTCGGCAAGCTCGTCCGCCCTGCGGAACGAACTGACGAACAACGGTATGAGCACCGGTATAAGAGCCTTCGCGCGTTTGAAAATATTGCCGGTATCGAAATCGGCGCAACGCGCTTTTTGCGCGTTCATTATCTTTTCGGTCTCCTCCATAAGCGTTGGTATAAGTCTCAGCGCAATGCTCATTATTATAGCCAGTTCGTGTATCGGCAGTTTTATGAGCGCCAGCGGTTTAAGCAGACTTTCAAGACCGTCGGTAAGCGCGGTGGGAGTCGTGGTAAGCGTAAGAAGACTCGGACCCAGCACGAGCAGTATAAGTCTGAGCCCCATGCGGGCGGCGTTAATAAGTCCCTGCTTGTATATCTTTATTATGCCCCACGCCCACAACGGCTCGGCCGTTTTAGACGAGTAAAACAGCACGCTTATTATCATGGTAAACGTCACCAAAAACAGAACGGCGCGCAGGCTTCTCAGCACTTTCAAAAGCGGGACTCTGCTCAAAAACACCGCCGCCAGCAAAAACACCGCGACCAGCGCGAATCCGACAAACTTTTGTATGAAGAATATCGCTACTATATATAAGATAACGGCAAGCAGTTTTATCCGCGGGTCGAGCCGGTGGATCGGGCTCGATACCGGATAATACTGCCCAATGGTAACGTCCTTCATGCCGTCACCCCTTTTGCGCGAAGTATTTCTTCCACCAGTTCGTCCTCGGTAAGCGCCGCGCCCGACACGTCAAGTCCGCGGCTTGCAAGCGCGCAGGCAAGCGCCGTGACCTGCGGCATTTCTATATGCAACGATTCAAGCAGTCCGGTCTGTGTGAACAGTTCTTTCGGAGTGGCGGTGAGTTTTAATTCGCCGTCCGCCATGACGGCTATTTTATCGCAGTACCTTGCCACCTCGTCCATGTTGTGCGATATCATTATGATAGTGGGACAAAGCGCGGCCTTTATCTCGGTTATCAGGTCGAGTATCTCTTTTTTGCCGCGGGGATCGAGTCCCGCGGTGGGCTCGTCGAGAACAAGCACTTTGGGGTGCATGGCAAGCACGCCGGCAAGCGCGACCCTGCGCTTTTGTCCTCCGGAAAGATCGAAAGGACTGCGCGACCGAACTTCTTCGTAGTCGAGTCCCACCATTTTTATCGCGTTTTCGACCCGCTCGGCAAGCTCGTCCCCTTTTATCCCTATGTTTTTAGCCCCGAAAGCCACGTCTTCTTCAACGCTTTCGGCAAACAGCTGGTACTCGGGATATTGGAAAACCATGCCCACGCGGGCGCGCAAAGCTTTGAAATCGGGGCGGTTTTTGCGTTTGAGCTTTTTTCCGCCGTTGCCGGTCATGGTAAATTCGTCCACCTGTATAACGCCGCTTTGTATTCTCGTCAAAGCGTTAAGGTGCGAAAACAGCGTGCTTTTGCCGCTGCCGGTGTGCCCGATAACGCCCCAAAATTCGCCGTCTTCTATATAAAGATCGACGTTTTTAAGAGCGTGTTTCGCAAACGGAGTTCCTGCGCTGTAAACATAATTAAGGTCGGTGATTTTTATGGGCATAACGCGTCGATAAGCTCCCCGGGCAAAGTAACGTCGCCCTCTATATCAAGTCCGCGTTCGCGCAGTTTTGCCGCGATACGCGCGGCGACAGGCAGTTCAAGCCCTGCGCTCTCTATAAGCTCCCGCTTGCGGAATATCTCTTTGCCGCCCTCCGCGGCGACGCGGCCGTCGCGCATTACTATTATGCGGTCGGCAAGCGCGGCTTCCTCCATAAAATGCGTTATCATTATCACGGTCATTTTTTCTTCGCGGTTGAGCCGCGTTATGACATTCATTACTTCGTCGCGTCCCAAGGGGTCGAGCATGGCGGTGCTTTCATCCAGCACCATTACTTTGGGCTTTACGGCAAGCACTCCCGCTATCGCTATGCGCTGTTTCTGCCCGCCGGACAACCGGAACGGAGTACCTTTGCGGTGCTCCGCCATTCCCACGCTTTTAAGCGCCCATTCGACGCGTTCGCTTATTTCTTCACTCGCAAGTCCCAGATTTTCCGGACCGAAAGCCACGTCGTCCTCTATTACCGACGCCACCATCTGGTTGTCGGGATTCTGGAAAACGACTCCCACCGTCTTACGAATATCGAACAGCGCTTTTTTGTCCGAGGTGTCCATTCCGTCCACCTTGACAATGCCGGAACTCGGCGCGAGCAAACCGTTGAAAAGTCTGGCAAGAGTACTCTTGCCGCTTCCGTTATGCCCCACAAGAGCTACGAATTCACCGTCGTTTACGGTAAACGATACGTTGTGCAGAGCCTCTTTTTCGTCCTCTGCGCCCTCGTTATATACGAATTTTACGTTGCGCACTTCTATCATTGCGGTATAAGTATAGCACAGTAATATCGATTTTACAACTTATTTGCGGGGTGCGTTTTGTGAGAAAGCGGTGTTGCGCCATGCGTCTTTACGCTACGGTATCCGCATATACGCTCTTTTTGCCGCCTTACGGAATGCGTTAAAAACTTGCATTTGAAAATTTTGTATGCTATAATAAGCCGTGGGAGAAAATTTCTTATGTCGAAAATAATAGCGATAGCAAATCAAAAAGGCGGCGTGGGCAAAACCACCACCACCATCAACCTCGGAGCATATCTTGCGGTTCTCGGCAAAAAGGTGCTCTTGATAGATATCGATCCCCAGGGAAGCACTTCAAGCGGTCTGGGCGTTGAAAAGCGCAAACTGAACAAATCGGTTTACAGCGTGCTCGTGGGCGAAGATACGGCGCGCGACGCGATACTCAAAACCTCGGTCGCAAACCTCGATATCATTCCGTCCAACATAGACTTGTCCGGCGCGGAAATAGAGCTCGTAAGCATGGACAACCGCGAAAAGGTGCTCAAAAACGCTTTGGGCGAATTACGCAACCATTACGATTATATCCTTATAGACTGCCCGCCCTCGCTCGCCCTTCTTACGGTAAACGCGATAACGGTGGCGGACTCGATACTCATACCCATACAGGGCGAATTTTTCGCGCTCGAAGGGTTGAGCCAACTTATGAACACCATAAAACTTGCCAAAAAATATCTCAATCCGTCGCTGGACGTGGAAGGCGTAGTGCTGACCATGTTCGACGGCCGCAGCAACATAGTCAACAACGTTGCCGACGAGATACTCAAAGTATTCGGAAAAAAGGTGTTCTCAACGCGCATACCGCGCAATATCCGCCTGGTGGAATCCACAAGTTACGGAATCCCCATCATGCAATACGACCCGCGCTCCACAGGCTCGCTTGCTTACCTCGCGCTTGCCGAGGAGCTTCTCGACCGCAATAAAGACCCTTATACTCCGATAAAGAATATCGGCTCGCTCAAAAAGCAGTTATGAGTTCCACACTGAAAAAATCGGTGTTACGCCAACGCCCGCGGCTTATGTACGCGGGCGTAAACAATAACGGCGCGGGCTGGCTCAACGAAAAAAAGCCGTCGGACTGCGCCGAATTCATACTTATAAAAAACGGGAGCGGCAAGACCGAAATAGGCGAATGCTCTTATCCTTTTGCAACCGGCGACCTTATCATACTAAACGGCGGAACAAGCCACCGCGAATATTTTGACGACACGCCGGGACGCGAACTGTGCTTTATAGGCGTGGGCAACCTGCATATCTACGGAAACGCGGGCGGCGAAGTGCTTAAAGACCGCGACTTTTGCATAGTGCACACGCGGGAATATTTTCCCGCCCTGCAAGGTTATTTTTCCCAGCTGATCGCCGAGACCGAAAGTTCGCAACCTTTGCACGAGCAGATATCGGAATACCTTTTGCGGATACTGTTGCTCTTTGCCGTGCGACTTGCGGCATACGACGACGGCGAAACTTTTGACGAAAATCTCAATTACATTCGCGCCAAGCGTTATTTCGACGAACATTATCTCGAAATAGACTCGATAGAGGGCGTATGCAAAAGTCTGTACGTAAACAAATACTATCTTTCTTCGCTATTCCGCAAAAACGAAGGCGTGCCTCCCGTAAAATATCTTATAAACAAACGCATACAACGCGCGTGCGAATATCTTGAAACTTCGGACGATAACGTAGCGGACATCGGCAAGGCGTGCGGCTTTTCCGACCCCTGTTACTTCTCGCGCACCTTCAAACGCGTAAAGGGCGTAACGCCGCTACGGTACAGATATCTTTTCAAACTCGAAAAAAGTAATAAGTGATCTCGACTCCGGTCATACGGCAAGACCGCGGAAACGTCTCCGCGGTCTTGTTTTTTTCTCAGATCCTGTCGCCGCAACCGGGCATTTCTTCTTCGGGCTTTGCGGGAGCCGCAGCGCGGTTCTCTTTTTCCACAACGCCCTTGACGTACGCCTCGGCGTTAAGGCTCATAACGAGCAAAGCTATCAGCAAAAACGGAAGTCCCGCAAATACGCCCACTACCGCGTTTATCTCCGCCAGCGCCGCAAAAGCCGCAAACGCGATGACAAGTATTATGAGATCTGTAAGCAATAGCATTCCCGTGTTTTTTATATTTACCGCTTTACGCCAATCGAGCTTTTTCCAAGCGTGCAGTATATACGCCTCGACAAGCGCGGCAACCCCCATGAGCCCCAGCGACACGACGGCAAAGATCACGCTTCCGGGCGCCCATAAAAACCGTAGCCACGCGGTCACGACTATAAACGCGGCGTTTATGAGAGTCTCGATAAACGAAGCCAGAAAATATTTCCACCAAGCTCTGCGGGCCATGTTCCTGCGCACCAAAAATTTTGTCAGCGCGTATCCGCCTATTATTCCCAGGACCGCAAAAAATACGAGCACCACAAAGCCGGAAACTACCGTTTCCACGGCGCTTGCGACCGCGTCCACTATCTGCGCGGCATACGTTTCGCTCCCCGGCACAAAAGATATTAAGCATGCGTGAAAAGTTTCGCCCAGCCATTCTTTGCTGCATACTGTTCTTACGGCATCCGCGGGCTTAGTCCAGTCGAGAGCAAGAACGGCGTCGGATAAACGGTCGAAAAGCGCGCCGACGTCCACGCTTGCGCTTCCGGATATTTCGGTCGCAACTTTTGCAAGGTTGTTTACCGACGATACGGTCGCGGGAACCAGCGCCGACAACCCTATGACCACGCCCAGCGCAAACGCTCCCAGCGGAATAAAGTAATACTTTAAGTTTATGAAATAATTTTTAATTCCCTTGCCTATCATTTGTAAAACGTCTCGGGACGCGGCACGCGGCGCAGATACCGCGCAAGGTCTTTTGCGCTCGCAACGTCATCGTCGACGATCGTCGCCGCCGACCCCGCCTGATAAGCAAAGTGGAAATCGCTGCCGCACACCAACATGAGTCCGTGTTTGTCGGCAAACTCGCGTACTTTATCCTCGTGCCGCAAAAAGTACGGATGGCAGTTTATCTCGGTGCCGTCCATAAATTCCGGGTCCTGCGGAAAGTGCCCCTGCTCGTCGCGGAAAGGATGCGACTGAAACATCAAAACGCCGTTGTCGTTGCATATCCTGTAAAGTTCCGCCTGGCTTTTATCGTACAAGCGTGGATTGGACAGCAAAAATTCTTCGTCCGCTCCGTACAGCAAAAATTCTATATACGGACTCTCGGGGGTCGATATGGCGACCTCCGCTCCCAAAAACACCGGAAGCCCCGCGCGGGCACCTATTTCCCGTGCTTTACGGTATTCGTCAAGATATATTTTTATCTGGTCTTCCCATGTCTCGCCGTAGCGGAACATATACATCCGGGAATAATGGTTTGTCAAAACCACCGCGCCGTAACCGGCGTCGCGGTACCGTTCTACGAATTCTTCGGGAGACACTTCGCTGCAAAAGCTGACTCCGCTCGTATGCGTGTGAGTATCTATCTTCATATCGATATCCTTCTTTATTGCACGTAAACAGCCGGCAGGTTCACCCGCCGAACGCCGCCTCCGCTTCTTCGGCTGTGGGAATGGCGTCCGCCGCGCCTCTGCGGGTAACTTTGAGCGCGCTCGCCTTTGTGGCAAACTTCGCCGCCTCCGCTATGTTTTGTTTTCGGTAAAGCCCCAGAGCCAAAGCTCCGATATAAGTGTCGCCGGCGGCAGTCGTATCCACCGCTTTTACTTTATAAGCCGGAATAAGAGTTATCTCGCGTCCCGCCGCGACCGCGCTGCCTATTTTGCCGAGCGTTATAACCACGTTTTCCGCGCCTTTTTCGCGCAACTTTTTTACTGCGAGCGCAACGTTCACTTCGCAATCCGGGCGCACTCCGGTAAGTATTTCGGTCTCGGTCTCGTTGGGCGCGATTATTTCGGCGTTTTCGTATATGTCGCGTCCGAGAGGCGATGCCGGCGCGGGATTGAGCACCGTTATCATGCCTTTGCGTCTTCCGATCTTCAAAGCGCGCGCCGCAACGCTTTGCGGAACTTCGAGTTGGACTATGAGCACGTCGCCGGCTTTTGCCGCCGCAAGTCCCTCGTCCACATCGCTTTCGTTCAATAAAAAATTCGCTCCGCCCGACGTAACTATCCTGTTATTGCCTCCGCGCACCCAAATCACGGCAAGCCCGCTGTCGCCCTCCGCCGCAGTAACAAACCGCGTATCCACTCCGTACGCGTCAAGTCCGGCTTTAAGACGTCCGCCGAACGCGTCGGAGCCGACTTTGCCGATCATCGCGCATTCGCCGCCGAGCTTTGAGACCGCAACCGCCTGGTTCGCGCCCTTACCGCCAAGCCCCACGGTAAAACTTTCCGCCGCCACTGTCTCGCCCGCGCGCGGAAATCTTGCGAGCGCCGCCGAAAGATCGACGTTGATACTGCCGACTACGTAAATCAAATTTCTCTCCTACAAAAAGCCCGCGCCGCCGACACGCCGCGGATAAGATCGTCACACCGCCGCGCCGTGGTGTTTGCGCGCCTGTTCCTTCGCTATCTTTTCCATCGCTTCGAGTTGCGACCCCGACGGGCTCTTTATACTGAAAGCCACATTCGTAAGGTGATCGGCGACACGTTCGAGCGCCGAAATGATGGCGTAAAAATGTGTGCCGCATTCCACCGAGCAGTTGCCGTTATTCAGCCGCATTATATGGTTGTTCCCCAGTACCCGCTTCAACATATCTACTTCCGATTCGAGATCGGATATTTCCTGCAACGCTTTTTCGTCGCGGTTTTCAAATACGTAAATGCTTCTCTCGAACATGTACTTGACCTTGTCGTACATATTGGCAAGCTCGCCGAGAGCGTCGTCGGAAAAAGTTATGCCGTTTTCGTGCATCTGCTCCGCTTCTTCGAGAAAGTTTTCGGCATGGTCGCCTATGCGCTCTATATCTCCTATCACGTGGTGCAACGCGCCCACGAGTTTTTCGTCGCTGCGCGAAAGACTGAGAGACGACATTTTTATAAGGTAGCGCGCCACGCCCTTATTTACAAAATTGATTTTTTCTTCGGTTTGGAGTATCTTTTCGCGCTCGCCCAAATTTCCGGAGGCTATCGCGTCGAAACCGCGTCCAAGATTGTCGCGGGCCATGACCGCCATGTTGGACACTTCTTTAAGCACCTGAGCTACGGCGATGACGGGAGTTTGGAGTATACGATCGTCTATGTAATACATTTTCAGCACGCTGTCGTCGTTTTTCTTGTCACGCACCAATAGAGTGGCGAGCTTTGTAAGAGGTTTCATAAACGGCACCAAAAGCGCGGTGGTTATTACGTTGAAAAATACGTGGAACAGCGCGACCTGCATTTGCGGACTGGACGACATGGCGCAGAGCAGCCACACGGCTTGCCTACGGAATATCCATATAAAAGTGGTAAATACCACCGTACCGATGGCGTTAAACAGCAAGTGGATCACGGCCGTGCGCTTTGCGTTGGTACTCGCGCCGAACGACGCCAAAATGGCCGTTACGCACGTGCCGATGTTGGTGCCGAGTACCACAAACAGCGCACTCTGCATGGGAATGATCCCCGCGCCAGTCATGGTAACCAATATGGCCGTCATGGCGGCGGACGATTGAAAAAGCGCCGTGCACACAATGCCTATCAAAATAAGCACCAACGGGAAATCGACTTTCAAAAACACCGAATTGAGCGCCGACGATATCTTTTGTGTGTTGAACGCGTCGCTCATAAAGGATAGCCCCACGAACATCAGCCCCAAGCCCGTAACGGCCGACCCCACTTTTTTCACGGTGTCGTTTTTGGAAACCATATTCATGACCACGCCTATAAAGGCAAGCACAGCCATATAAGAGCTCAAACTGAATCCCGACAACGCTATGATCACGCCCGTAAGCGTGGTGCCGATATTCGCGCCCATGATGATGGCCGTGGCTTGCAGCAGCGTCATCAGTCCCGCGTTCACAAAGCCTATCACCATTACGGTGGTGGCGGCCGACGAACTCACGAGAACCGTCGCCACCGCGCCCACGCCGATGCTGGCAAAGCGGTTGTTGCTGATCTTGCCGAACAGCTTGCGCATCCTGCCGCCCGCACTGCGCCCCAAGCCGTCGCTCAACATCTTCATGCCCGTCATCAGAACGCCCAATCCCGCCAAGAGCATTACTATCGCTTTGATTAACTCCGCCATGTTACCTCTTTTTTCCGATGTAAAATACCGCGGCAAAATCACATGTCCGCATACCGTGAACAATGCGAAAACTTTACCTTTATTATTGTAACGCACGGATAAGATATTGTCAAGCGCAACTTACCGCAAGCAGACGCAAAACGCCTCATGATTAAATATACATTTTTATGAATAAAAATAAATTTTACTTAAATCGTTTGCCTTTTGACGGCAACAGTGATAATATTGATTTATATTTATAACGAGGTATACGATCATAATGAAAAAGACGTTACGCGCGCTTACCGCCGCCGTTATCGCGGTAGTCGCCGCACTTTCCATGACGGCATGTTCGACATTGAAAAAAGTAAAAGTTATCGATATAACTCTTACCGGCGAACAGTACGGTTACTGCGTATCCAAAAGCAATACGACGATAATGACGTCGGTAAACGACCTACTCGAAAAACTGTGCGGATCTTCCGCATATAACCCCGAAGCCCCGGACTTTGAAGCCGAAGGCATACAGTACGACTTCGACGGTGACGGAACGCCCGAAAAAGTCACTTTTAAGACCATTTACGACGCCGTCACCGGCGGCACCGCGAGAGACGTGGGAGAAGTCCCCGCCTCCGTCCCCTCCGACAAGACCGAAAGCGAATGCCTTATAGTCGCCACAAACGCGGAATTCGAACCGTTCGAATACAAAAACGGCAGTAAATACGCCGGTATCGACATGTGGATAGCAAAAATACTTGCCGACACCATGGATAAAACTCTCGTAATAAAGAACATAGACTTCGAAGTAGTCATCACCGAAGTAGAACAGGGCAACGCCCACATAGGAATGGCGGGGCTTACTATAAACCACGGACGCGAGCAGGTAGTCACCTTTTCGCGCGGATATTATCTCACCACCCAGCGTATTGCCGTCCATGAAGGCGAAACGGCTTTCGACAGTTGCGCTACCGAAGCCGACGTGCGCGCGGTAATAGAGGGAATGGGCAAAGTCAACGCCGGCGCGGCGACCGGACAGACCGGATACTTTTACATAACCGGAAGCACCGACTTCGACTTCCCCGGATTCCCCAAAGTGAATGCCAAAAGTTACAGTACAATAGGACTTGCGGTAAAAGACCTTTCCAACGGCAAGCTCAAATTCGTCGTCGGAGACAAGGACACGCTCGTCTCATCGGTGGACGCGATAAACAAACAAGCAAAATAATTATATGTGGCAGATCTTTTGGAAACAGTTTTATACCGAAGGCGCCTATAAAAACATTCTGCTCGGACTCAGAAACACGCTCGTCATAGCTATATGCGGTCTTATAATAGGAATAGCGATAGGAACGATCGTGGCGTGCGTGCAAGTCGCGGGCAGACGGAACAAAGTCGCCAAAGTATTCTCGGTCGCGGGAGACGTGTACACCGGGATATTCCGCGGCACGCCCATCGTAGTCCAGCTCCTCGTATTCCACTTTATTATATTCGCTTCGGTCGATATCGACGGACTCACGGAAGCAATACTTGTATTCGGACTAAACAGCGGAGCTTATGTTGCAGAGATAATGCGCGGCGGCATACTGTCGGTAGACGCGGGTCAACTCGAAGCGGGCAGAACTCTCGGACTGAGCTACCCCGCCGCCATGCTTAAAATAGTGTTTCCGCAAGCGGTAAAAAACGTTATCCCCACTCTCGGCAACGAACTTATCGCTCTTACAAAAGATACTTCGGTAGCGGGTTTTGTAGGCACCATCGACCTTACGGTCGCATTCCGCGCGATATCCAGCGCAACATACGAATTCATAGTGCCGTACATAATGCTGGCGGTCGTGTATCTTGCGATCATCATAATATTCACCGTAATAATACGATTGGCGGAAAGGAGACTGCGCAGGAATGAAAGAAAATAAAAAAGAAAAAACTCCCGCAGTAGCGCCCGACCCCGCGGCTCTCATAGAAGTACAGCACCTTACCAAATCTTACGGACAACTCAAAGTGCTCGACGACATCAGCGAAAAGATCACCGAAGGCGAAAAGATAGCGGTGATAGGACCGTCGGGCAGCGGCAAAAGCACTTTTTTGCGTTGTCTCAACGTTCTCGAAGACCCCTCCGACGGCCATGTGTTCTTCGAGGGCAACGACCTTTGCGATCTCAAAGTAGACATCAATCTGCAACGCCGACGCATGGGAATGGTGTTCCAACAGTTCAATCTTTTCAACAACATGAACGTAATAAAAAACATCATGCTCGCGCCGGTGCACGTACAAAAGCAGGACCTGAGAAAAACGCGTACTAAGAACTTTTTTACGCGGATAAAAAATCTGTTTCGAAAAAAAGACAAACGCGAACCTCTTATTAACTACGGCAAAACATTAAAACAGATAAAAATCGAAGCGCGTGAAAACGCATTGAGACTGCTCGAACGCATAGGACTTGCCGACAAGGCGGACGCATATCCCTCCACCCTCTCCGGCGGACAGCGCCAGCGCATAGCAATAGTGCGTGCGCTAGCCATGAATCCCAAAGTAATGCTGTTTGACGAGCCGACTTCGGCGCTCGACCCCGAAATGGTGGGCGAAGTGTTGGAGCTGATAAAAGAGCTTGCCCGCGGCGGAATGACCATGGTGATAGTCACCCACGAAATGGGCTTTGCCCGAGAAGTAGCCACCCGCGTCATGTTTATGGACGGCGGCAAAATAGTTGAGCAGGGTCCTCCGGACCAAGTGTTCGAAAGTCCGGACAACCCCAGGCTTAAAGACTTTTTGTCCAAAGTTCTTTGACAAAATATTTTTCATAACAAAACCGCCGCGTCTTTACGGTAAAGACGCGGCGGTCGTTTTTAACAAATTTAATAAATCATCTTACGGGATAATTTCCGGTAAAGCAGGCGTCGCAGTACCCGAAATCTTCTCGGAGCCCTATTTTTTTGAGAGCCTCTATCGGCAGATACCCGATCGAGTCGGCTCCCAGCTTTTGACGTATTTCCTCAATGGTATATTTTACCGCCATAAGTTCTTTTTTGCTGGGGATATCGGTGCCGTAATAGCACGGCCACAAAAACGGAGGCGACGCCACACGCATGTGAACTTCCTTTGCCCCAGCGTCTTTGAGCATTTTGATAAGATTCGCGCTTGTAGTCCCGCGCACTATGGAGTCGTCAACCATTACTATGCGCTTTCCTTCCACGTTGCTTTTGAGAACGTTGAGTTTTATAGATACCGCCATTTCGCGTTCGGCTTGCGTCTGTTTTATAAACGTGCGCCCCGTGTAGCGGTTGCGGATAAGTCCGTCGCCGAACGGTATTCCGCTCTGGTAAGCGTAACCGTGGGCGAAGTGCGTCCCGCTGTCGGGCACGCCTATTACCATATCGGCGTCCACAGGATGCTCGATCGCAAGCTGTTTGCCGGTCTCTATCCTGGTTTTATATACGCTCACGCCGTCTATGACCGAATCGGGACGGGCGAAGTATACGTATTCGAACACGCAAAGGCTGGGCTTTTTACCGCAGAAATTCTTAAAACTGGTAAGTTTTCCTCCCGCCTCTATTAAAACGACCTCGCCGGGCTCCACGTCCCGCACGAATTCGGCGCGCATCACGTCGAGAGCCACGCTCTCGCTTGCAAGCACGTAACTGTTGCCCGTCTTTCCTATGCACAGCGGTCTGAATCCCTGGGGGTCGCGTATACCGAGCAATTTGCGGGGCGACATCAGCACCATGCTGTACGCTCCCTCTATCTGCTCCATTACTTTCAACACAGCCTGCTCTATACTTTTGGTGCGCGTGCGGGCTATCGCAATAAGGTGCATGATGACTTCGGTCTCGTTGGTGGACTGGAATATGGCCCCGCCCATTTCAAGTTCTTCACGCAGTTGTTTCGCGTTTACGATACTTCCGTTGTGCGCAAGCGTTATACTTCCCTTGCAGTAACGCGAAACTATGGGCTGGGCGTTTTCTTTAAGGTTTTCGCCCTCTTTGGCGTAGCGTACGTGCGCAACGCCTATGTTGCCGGTAAGCGACGTGAGCGAATGTTCGTCAAACACTTCGCTGACCAAACCCTTGTCTTTAAGCTGGTGCAAATGCGCGTCGTCGTTTGTTACTATGCCGCAACTCTGCTGTCCTCTGTGTTGCAACGCGAACATCCCGGTATACAGCATGTGGGCGACGTTATAACCGTCATTGTCGTAAAATCCGAGCACTCCGCATTCTTCGTTCAGTTTTTGCATTGGTTTATGTATTCCTTTTTTAAAGTAGACTTTTTGAAAATTTTTGCAATACGATCCGTTACCGCCGACTATTTTTTCTCCATTTCTTTGGTCATTTCGTACAAAGTAAGGCTGGCGGCTATATCCTGCTCGCGCGCCTGCGCGCCGTACTTATCCACGTCCAATACGTTTTTATCGCCGTGACTGAGACACAAAGGACCGTTGAGGCAACCGCCCTCGCACGCCATGCCCTCTATAAAGTTTTCCGGCAGTTTGCCGGCGTTCATTTTAAGCATATTCAGTCTTATCTGTTCCAGCCCGTTGAGAGCTATGGGACAAATATCTTTTTGTATGCCGTACTTCTCTTTCAGTTCTTTTACGCCCTGCGATATGCCGCCGCTCTTTGCGAATATCCTGCCGTACTTGGACGCGTTGTTGAGCGGAGATTCTTCCAAAGACGAAACGTCTATACCGCGCGCGTCCAAAAACGCCTGCAATTCCTCAAACGATATCACGCAATCCACCGCGCCGCCGGTCTTTTCCAACTTATACTCGTATTTCTTTGAGGCGCACGGCCCTATAAACACTACCTTGCTTCCCGGAGACGTGCGTTTTATCAATTGAGCCGCTTCCACCATGGGACTGGGAGACGACGAAATGTACTGTTTCAGTTTGGGAAAATGCCGTTCTATGTACATTACGAAACTGGGGCAACAGCTTGTGGTCATTTTGTCGCGCTCTTTGAGTTCCTCCATCTCTTTGCCGAGAGTGATGTCCGCGCCCATGGCGGTCTCGATCACCTGGTGGAACCCGAGCTTTTTGATGCCCTCGACTATCTGCTCTATTTTCGCGTACTTGAACTGGCTCACTATAGCCGGCGCGATTATGGCGTAAACTTTACGTTTGCTGGCTTCCGCCTCTTTAAGTATTTCTACGCAATCCAAAACATAGGATTTATCCACTATCGCTCCGAACGGACAACTGTAAACGCACGCGCCGCACATGACGCATTTGTCGTTGTCTATCACCGCCGTTTTGTCGTCGCTTATTTTCAGCGCGCCGATCTTGCATGCCTTTACGCACGGACGGGCAAGCTCTATTATCGCGCCGTAAGGACAGCTCTTTGCGCATCTGCCGCACTCCACGCACTTGTCGGCGTCTATCTTTGCCGTCCTGCCGTCTATCGATATCGCGCCGCGCGGACACACGTCCATACACTTATGGTTTATACAACCGCGGCATGCAGGCGTTACGAAATACGTTTCCATGGGGCATTCGTCGCATGCGACCGGCAGCGTTTCTATAACGTTGGGATTTGCGGGATCGCCGCCCATCGCCATGCGCACGCGCTCGCTAAGCACCGCCCGCTCCTTGTATATACAGCAACGCATGTCCGATTTGGGACCGGGCACTATCTCTTTCGGTATCTCGTACAAAGCCTGCTCGAGCGTGCCGGCATACGCGCGTTCTATCACCGCTTTAAGCGCTTTGTACTTTAACAACTGAACTTTTGTATCGAAAACTCTTTCCATATTTCTCTTTATCTTTTTATCGAAGTAACGCCGTCGATCACGGTTTACCCGCCTTTCCGAATGAAAGTATACCACATTCGGGCAAAGCGGGCAAACATTAAAAGGGGCGTAAAACGCAATATTTCAATAATATTTTATCTCGACCTTTTTATTGAGCGATTTAAGTATATTTATAAGTTTCACCACCGAATCGAGCTTGGTCTTGTTGTCTATGCCGAGTCCCTCGTGCGCGAGATTTACTCCCCGCCCCACAAACAGATTGACTTCGCTCGCGTCCACCAGCAATAGTTTGGCAAGCAGGCTAGCGCCGTCGCGTCCTTTAAACAGTTTTACGTCCGGGTCGGATACCGACACGTACTTGTCGGCGTAAACAAGCAGTTTTTTAAGCGTGAGCACTCCCTCGCAAGTGAGGTCTATGCCGTCTATATAGCCGATCGGCGGAACGTCCTTATCTATGTAGTCGAAACTCGTTGTGACCGACGTGCGGAGCTCGCGCGCGACCACTTGGCTGGAAGTGCCGCCGCACACGACGCGCTTTCCCTCCTGCGCCATAAATTCCTTTACCACCGCGCCGTCTCTCTCGGCGTTTGAAGGCGGACCTATCATCATATTTACGGTAAGCGGCGCGCGGTATTTTACGGCAAGCACGGTGGTGTCGTCGCCGGGGCGGTGACCGTACAGTTCGTAACACGCGTTTGCCATTATGCTCGCCATTGTGCGCGCCGAAAGCGCGGGGTCGTACTGGATCTCGGCGAATTCGCGTATCTCTTTTATGTCCCATCCGAAGTTGAGAGTTTCGCCCACGCCCGCGTGCACCACTCCGTCACTCATCATGAGCACTACGTCGCCCCGCCTGAGTTCTATTTTGCTTACGTACAGTTTTTTACCGCCGAATATTCGCTCGGCGCGCTCGAGAGGCACCCACTTTCCGCCGCGCAGAAGTATGGCGGGCGGATTGTCGAACTCGGCGAGATATCCGCTACCGTCGGACGCGAGAGTAAGTAGCGAAAACGTGGAATACGCCACTCCGCGCTGCTTGCACACCGGAAGACTTCCCGCAACGGTATCTATACATTCTTCCAAAGGGACATGCGCCGCCGCCATGGTGCAAAGGATCTTGCTTGTAAGGGTGGAGAGTATATTTGCCTTGACTCCGCTGCCGAGTCCGTCTGCAAGCACTAAAGTTGCCCCGCCTTGAGGCGACGGTATCATTTCAACCTTGTCGCCGCACAATTCCTCGTTTTTCTTATTAAGCGATACGTATCCGTATTCCAAAACGTCCATATCCGCACCGCCTAATCGCGCGTTTCGTCGCTCAGCGCGTCGCGTAGTTTCAAAAGAGCTATCTTGGTCTCCGCCGTTGTCTCGCCTAAAAGCGACGCTATCTCCTGCACTACGCGCATCTGCTTGCTCACAACTTCCGACGCCGCCTGCGCGGTCTCCTCTTTTATCTTATTGAGCCGCGTGTTGTAATCCACGTCTTGCGTTATATCTTTCATTATGCAGAACAACAGGTTTTGATTCTTTACCTTGCGGATGGTCATCTCCACCCATTTTCCGGTCTTGTCCAGCTTTGTTTTGCGCCCCGTGAAAAATTCGTTTTCGTACATGGCGCGGTAAAAATCCGCGGGATTCTGGTACTTTTCCAACGGTTCGCCTTTAAGCAACGATTTGCTTCCGCCCAAAAGCTGTGCCGCTTTTTCGTTTATTTCCAAAACCGTGAGGTCGTTATCCACCGCAAAAATACCGTTGGGACTGTTTTGTATAATGTCGTAACTCAATCCTTCGGCGCGCTCGCGCATGTACGGTACGCACATGCTTATCTCCGCCATGCCGTTATAAACCGCCGCCGCTTTTTCGCGGCAGGTATTATAGCCGCACGCGCCGCAGTTGAGTTCGTCCTCCGGCGCAGTCTTTCCGGTAGCGGCAAGTATCTTTGATATTTCTTCCTCCGAAGGAGTGCGGCGGATATCGGGAAGTTTTTCGTAATCGCATGAAAGCGCCACTCCGCTTTGCGGTTCGCCTTTTTCCGTTCCGGTCTTTGCGTAAGCGCGAACGGTCTCGGTCGCTTTGATAAATCCGCCGCGCTCTTTTTTCAGCGCGCAAGGACCGTTTATGCAGGAAAATTCGCACGCGTGCATTTCAATGAACATGCCGGAAAGAGTGTCTATATTTGAAAGCACTTCTTTGGCGCGCGCAAGTCCGTCCACGCTTATGTACTCGTACCCGTCCGAAAACGCTTCAAACGATTTTATGATCCCGCGGTTGATGGGATAATATCTCGCCGCGTTTTTCGCCGCAGTAGCCGCGCCGCACGTAGCCGCGACTTCGGCGGAGGGAAATTCCGCGTCTATGCCCGCTTCCTTAAATACGGTATTTATTTCCTCGAACGTCAGCGCCGCGTCTATCACGCCGCTTTCGTCCGCCTCGCGCTTTTTCGCTATGCACGGTCCTATGAAAACTATCCTGCAGTCGGGATACTTTTTGCGCAGTATCCTTGCGTGCGCCACCATGGGACTTACGACCGGCGCAAGATATTTGAGCGCGTCGGGATAATAAATACTTATGAGCCGCACTATAGACGGACAAGCGGACGCTATGAGATTGCGGTACTTTCCGCCGTCCAGCAATTTGCGGTAACAGTCGGTAACTTCCCTGGCGCCGTCGGCTGTCTCGAACGCGTCGGCGAATCCCGCCTTTATCAGCGACCGCTTAAAAGAATCGAAATCGGGGGCGAAACTTGCGGCAAACGCCGGCGCGACCGACGCTATGACCTTCTTCTTTCCGCCCAGCATTTTCTTTACCGCGGCAATATCGTTTACCACTTCTTTTGCGTTGAAACTGCACACGCCTGTACAGTGTCCGCACAATACGCACAAGTCCTCGCGTATACGCGCGCGGTCGCCCAGCACGGTTATCGCCTTTACCGGACACTCGCGCAGACATTTATAACAGTTTTTGCAATTCGCTTGTTTGAAATTGAGATATTCGCGCATTTTCGTTCTCTCCGTTTCGTTTGGCGTTTTATATGTATCCGTTATATCTTTTTCAAAACTTTTTCGGCAAAAATGCTTTCCACCGTCTCGGGCGTAACGTTGTCCCAAAATTCGCCGTCGCCCGTCACGGTAACGCCCGCGCCGCACTTGCCGAGACAGAAACTCGCCGCAAGATCCACCTTGTTTTCGAGTCCGTTGTCGGCTATGAGCGCTTTAAGCTTTTCTATCACTTCGTAGCTTCCCCTCAAATGGCACGACGAACCGATACATACTTTTATCTCCATTTTGCTATCCTCCCTACCGTAGATTTGCATACGATACGATTATACCATATCGGACGCGGTATGGCAATAATTTTTCCATTGTCAAAAGAATACAAAAATTCGCCCGTCCGGTTCCTCCGGCTACGCGTCGTCCAGGCGCAAGAAAAAGCGGAACAGTCCGACGCCGTTCCGCTTTTCCCTTCTTTTTACTATAACAATTTAACTATGAGAGCCGCCAAAGCAGCGCTGTCGTCCACAGGGAGATTTTCCTGCAACAGCGCCGCGCTATACAGCGCGAGAGTGTAATCGGCGAACTTTTCGCCGTCCGGCTCTAAAGCCGCAATGTGCGAAAACGCGTCGTGGTCGGGATTTATTTCCAGCACTCTGCCGACGTTTATCCCCTCGCTTCCCGGCATTGCGCGAAGCACCCGCTCCATTTCAAGCGATATGTCGCCGTCGCTGGTAAGGCACGCAGCGGCGGATTTGAGCCTTGCGGTGAGCCGCACGTCCTTAACTTTTCCTTTAAGAAGTTCTTTCATTTTTCCGAGCACGGCGGAATTGTCGCCCGACTTCTTTTCAAGCTCGGCTTTCTGTTCGTCGGAAACTCCCGCGGCGTCTTTATCCGCTACCGAAACGAATTTTTTACCGTCGTAAGATTCTATCATTTTAACCACAAATTCGTCTATGCCGTCTTTAAGGCACAGTATCTCGTATCCCTTATCAAGGAACATCTCAACCTGCGGCAACGCCTTTATCGCCTCCGCGCTTGCGCCCGACGCGTAATAAATATTTTCCTGCCCCTCTTTCATGCGGGAAACGTACTCGGAAAACAGCGTCTGTTTTCCGTTGTCGGATTCAAACAACAGCAGATCTTTAAGGTCGTCTTTCCTCGCTCCGAAATTGTCGTACGCGCCCATTTTAAGCGAATTCCCGAACTGCGCGAACATCTTCTCGTATGCTTCGCGGTCGGATCTAAGCCATTTGCCAAGCTCGCCGCGTATCTTCTTTTCCAGCGATACGGCTATCGCGCGCAGTTGACGGTCTTTTTGCAACAACTCGCGCGAGATATTAAGACTGATATCGGGAGAATCAACAAGTCCCTTTATAAAACCGAGATAATCCGGCAACACGTCGGCGCAGCTTTCCATGATAAGCACGCCGCCGCTATAGAGAGAAAGCCCTTTTTTGTACTCGCGGGTGTAATAATCGTACGGGGCTTTTTCGGGGACAAACACCATCATCGAATAATTTATGTTGCCTTCGACCTGCGACGCAAACACTTGCGCGGGATCGTTAAAGTCGAAAAACTTGTCGCGGTAAAACTGCGCGTATTCCTCTTTTTTGACTTCCGATTTGCGCTTGCGCCACAAGGGTACCATGCTGTTAAGCGTTTTTCCGCCCGATTTTATCGGGTATCTTATATAGTCCGAATACTTTTTCACCAGTCTTGTGAGAGTATACTCGTCGGTAAATTCTCCGTAAGAACAGTCCTCGTCGTCGGGCTTTAAGTGCAAAATTATCTCCGTTCCGAAGGCATCGTATTCGCACGGCGACACGGTGTAGCCGTCGGCGCCCTCGCTTTCCCACTCGTAAGCCTCGTTTCCTCCGACTTTTTTACTGCGCACGATAACTTTGTCTGCCACCATGAACGACGAATAAAAGCCCACGCCGAACTGCCCGATAAGAGCTTCGGCGGTGTTTTCTTTTTGTTTGAATTCCGAAGTTCCGCTCTTGGCAATGGTGCCGAGGTTATTCTCCATCTCGACCTTGTCCATTCCGCAACCGTTATCGCGCACGGTAAGAGTTCTCGCCTCTTTGTCCGGCACAAGCTCTATGCAAAAATCCGCGCCGAGCGAAGAATCGGTAAGGCTCATGTAATGACGCTTGTCTATCGCGTCGCTTCCGTTGCTGATAAGCTCGCGCAAAAATATCTCGCGGTTGGTGTATATGGAGTTTATCATCAGGTCGAGTAATTTTTTCGATTCGGCTTTGAATTGTTTTTTAGCCATTTTTAATTTCACCTCTCGATATTTAAGTATCAACTTTATACTTAAAAGATTATAACGCTTTGATATCAAAAAATCAAGCGCTTGTATTAATATAAAGAAAAGAAGCGGCAACTTATCCGTTCCGCTTCTTTTCCTTTACAAAGGAAGAATTTTCAGTTTGTGTGGTCGATGGTAGGACGTCCTCTTATAATCATTTACCTCCTATCGTATAATAGGTATTGTATAAAACCCGCGACGACGTTTTTTTGAAAAAAAGGAAGATGATGAAAAACTTATTTACAAAGGAGGAAACGCCGCCGCGAAATTTTATCGATTTGTATACGCGAATTATACATTCCGTATGTGACAAACGCATGACGGCAAAATAAAAGTCGCGCGTTTCTTTGTGAAACGCGCAAAAAAAAACGAACTGCTCGGTAACCCGCCGCAAAAGAGCAAGAATAGATAAAAGGCGCGTTTCGACCGTCGGACGCATAACATGATTAAAAAGAAATGAAGTTTGCGGCAAAGACATGACAAAGCGGAAATATTGTGGTAAAATACCGACAATACACACTCGGAGAATTTTCGCCATGAAAAAACTTCTCTTATATCTCAAAGGCTACCGCGCGGTGTCCGTGCTCGGTATGCTTTTCAAGCTGTTGGAAGCGGTAAACGAACTTATAATACCGCTTGTCGTAGCCGATATAATCAACAAAGGCATAAACGGCAACGACGCGGCGTACGTATGGAAGATGGGCGGCGTTATGCTTGCCCTCGGCGTCACGGGTCTGATATTCGCCGTCTCCGCCCAGTACATGGCGGCGCGGGCAAGTCAGGGCTTCGGGACAAATTTACGCGGCTCTCTGTACCGGCACATAAACACGTTGTCGCTTTCCGAAACCGATAAATTCGGCTCGGCGGGACTGCTTACGCGCATAAATTCCGACACGATACAAACCCAGGTGGGCGTTGCGATGTTCATCCGGCTCGTACTGCGCGCGCCTTTTCTGGTCATAGGCTCTCTCGTCATGGCCGTATCGATAAGTCCGTCGGTAAGCGTTATCTTTCTTATAACGGCGGTAGTCGTCAGCTTTATCCTGTGGCTTGTAATGTCTCGTACCGCGCCCTATTACCGCAAGATACAAAATAATCTCGACGATATTTCGCTTCTCACGCGCGAAACGCTTTCGGGCGCGAGAGTAGTGCGCGCGTTTTCCAACCAACAAAACGAACAAAACGACTTTTACGAGTCTGCCGATTCGTTAAAACGCAAAAACGTGAAAGCCACCGCTCTGTCGGCTCTGCTCAATCCTCTCACTTACGCCGTGATAAATTTCGCTATTATAGCGGTGCTGTATTTCGGCGGCAAAAAAGTGTTTTTCGGCTCTCTCGAACAAGGCGATATAATAGCTCTCGTAAATTATCTGTCGCAGATACTGCTGGCGCTGGTAGTTACCGCAAATCTCGCTGTGACGTTTACCAAAGCGGCGGCGTCTGCGGGACGCATAAACGAAGTGTTCGACACGCGCACCAAAATACGCGACGATGCCGAGTCGTGTCCCGAGCCGGTAAAAGGGCAGAGTAAACTCTCCTTCCGAGACGTCGACTTTTCATATTACGAAGGCGGCAGAGAAGCGTTAAAAAACATTAACTTCGATATCGACTGCGGTCAGACTCTGGGCATAATAGGTTCTACCGGCAGCGGCAAATCCACCGTGGCAAATCTTATCCCGAGGTTTTACGACGTAAACTCGGGCGGAATATATATAGACGGAGTAAACATAAAAGAATATCCGTTTGCCGACCTGCGCGGAAAGATAGGCCTTGTGCCGCAAAAAGCGGTGCTGTTTTCGGGCACTTTGCGCGAAAATTTGATGTACGGCAACCCCGACGCTACCGACGAAGAACTCATAGACGCGTTAAAGGCGGCGCAGGCTTACGATTTTGTTCAAAAACTCCCCGACGGACTAGACAGTCCCGTCAGCCGCGGCGGACGGAATTTTTCCGGCGGACAACGCCAGCGGCTCACTGTGGCGCGAGCGCTTGCAGGCAGGCCCGAAATACTTATTTTAGACGACTCGTCCAGCGCTCTCGATTACGCGACCGAATCCAAAATGCGGCACGCGTTGGAAGCGTTGCCCTTCCGCCCCGCGATAGTGCTTATAAGCCAACGCGCGTTTTCACTGTCGCACGCCGATAAGATACTCGTCTTGGAAGACGGCGAAGCCGCAGGCTACGGCTCCCACGAACAACTGCTTGATTCGTGCGAAGTATACCGCGAGATATGCCTGAGCCAAACCAAATCGGACGATAATAAAGGAGGCGCGCGCAATGAAAAACAGTAAAAGCGAAAAACCCGCGGTCCAAAAAGGCGCTATACGCCTCGTAATGAGATACATGCACCGTTACATGCCGCTTATAGTCGTCGCTCTAATTTTCAGCGCGGTGCAAATAACCGCGACTTTATTTGCACCCGTAGTGGTGGGCAAAGCGATAGACTATATATTAGGCGAAAACAACGTGAACTTCGAAAAGATAATGTTTTACGCCTTTATACTAATGGGGCTAATTGCGGCTGTAATGATATTCCAGTGGCTGGCGTCGCTGTGCACCAACAAAGCGGCGATGAACACCGTGCGCGACCTAAGATGCGCGGCGTTCAACAAACTGAACAGAGTGCCGCTGTCATACGTAGACACCAAATCGCACGGCGACCTTTTGTCGCGCGTGGTCAACGACACCGATCTTATTTCCGACGGCCTTATCCAGGGCTTTACGCAGTTGTTCACCGGCGTGGTAACGATAATAGGCACCATAATATTTATGATACAGCGCAACGTGACCGTGACTTTGGTCGTCGTACTGATCACTCCCGTCTCGATATGCGTGGCGTATTTTATCGCAAGAGCCACCCACAATATGTTCCGTCGGCAACAGACCATGCGGGGAACGTTAAGCGGACTGAGCGAAGAGGCGCTTAGCGGAGTAAAAGTGATAAAAGCTTTCAACCGCGAAAAACAGGCGGAAAAGGAATTCGACGAAGTCAACGAAGAACTTAGAAAAGTGGGAATAAAAGCCATGTTTTACAGCGCGCTGACAAACCCCGGAACGCGTTTCGTAAACGGCATAGTGTACGCGGCGGTAGCCGTCGTGGGAGCTCTCATGGTGATAGACGGCGGAGACTCCGCGTTTACGGTGGGAATGTTAAGTTGCTTTTTATCGTACGCCAACCAGTATACAAAACCTTTTAACGAGATAACCGGCGTAGTGACCGAACTTCAAACCGCGTCCGCCGCCGCAGGCAGAGTAAAAGAACTGCTGGAAGAAAAAGAGGAACCGTGCGACGACGGATTGCCGGACCTGACTTACTGCGACGGCAGTCTCGAAATAGAGCAGGTGGATTTTGCTTACGACCCCTCCCGCCCGCTGATACGCGACTTAAACTTATCCGTGCTGCCGGGTAAGCGCGTCGCCATAGTGGGCCCCACCGGTTGCGGCAAGACTACTCTTATAAACTTACTGATGCGGTTTTACGACCCGCAAAACGGCAGGATACTGTTATCAAACACTCCCGTCACAGAAATAACCCGGGCGTCGCTTCGCAGCGCATACGGAATGGTATTGCAGGAGAGCTGGATATTCCGCGGCACCGTCGCCGAAAATATAGCCTACGGCAAGCCCGACGCATCCCGCGAAGAAATAATCGACGCGGCTAAACGAGCGCACATCCACTCGTTTATAGAAAAGCTGGAAAACGGTTACGACACCGTCATAGACGACGAGGGCAGTTCTATAAGCCAAGGCGAAAAACAATTGTTGTGTATCGCGCGCATAATGCTCACCCAGCCGCCCATGCTGATACTCGACGAAGCCACCAGTAATATCGATACACGCACCGAGCAGAAGATACAATCGGCGTTTGCCGCCATGATGAAAGGGCGCACCAGTTTTGTGATAGCCCACAGGCTTTCCACCATAGTAGACGCCGACATGATACTCGTGATGCGCGACGGCAACGTGATAGAACAGGGCACGCACGCCGAACTGTTAAAGCGCGGCGGATTTTACTCCGAACTGTATAACAGCCAGTTCAGCTGACAAAAGTTTCCGATACGCAAAAAGCGCGTTAACCGCAACACGGTACCGCGCTTTTTATTTTATCAAAATTTTATCGGGATATCGCCGCGTCAGTCAAGCTCGAACGCGCCGGTATAAAGCTGGTAGTATTTTCCCTTTTCGGCTATAAGTTTTTCGTGGTTGCCCCTCTCGATTATCCTGCCGTGCTCCAATACCATTATCACATCCGCCGAACGCACCGTGGAAAGCCGGTGCGCTATTATAAACACCGTGCGTCCCTGCATAAGGCGGTTGCAACCTTCCTGAACTATGGCTTCCGTACGCGTGTCTATACTGCTGGTCGCCTCGTCCATGATCATAACGGGAGTATCGGCTACGGCGGCGCGCGCTATGCTCAAAAGCTGGCGTTGACCCTGCGAAAGATTCGCGCCGTCGGATTTGAGCACCGTATCGTAGCCCGACGGCAAATGCGAAATAAAGTCGTGCGCTCCGGCAAGCCGCGCCGCTGCTTCGACTTCGGCGTCGGTGGCGTCGAGTCTGCCGTAACGGATATTTTCGCGCACTGTACCGGTAAACAGATTGGTATCCTGCAACACCATGCCCAGCGAACGCCTAAGGTCGCTCTTTCTTATCTTGTTTATATTTATTCCGTCGTATCGGATTTTACCGTCGGCAATATCGTAAAAGCGGTTTATAAGATTCGTAACGGTGGTCTTGCCCGCTCCGGTAGACCCCACGAAAGCCACTCTTTGCCCCGGCTCGGCAAACACGCTTACTCCGTGCAACACGGGTTTTTCCGGCTCGTAGGCAAAATCCACGTTATCGAGCGTTATACGCCCTTTCACCTCGGTGTAAGTAACGCTTCCGTCCGCGGAATGCGGATGACGCCACGCCCATCTGCCCGTGCGCTCCTCGGACTCGGTAAGGTTGCCGTTTTCGTCCTCGGTCGCGTGTACAAGAGTGACGTATCCTTTGTCGGGCTCGGGTCTTTCGTCAAGCAACGCGAACACTCTGCCCGCGCCCGCGCTCGCCTGAACTACCGAATTTACGGTTTGAGCCATTTGCATTACGTTATTGGAAAAAGAACGGCTCATGGCGAGGAACGATACTATCATGCCGACTTCCAAAGGCTTTACGCCAAAAACGCTGACATTAAATACGTTGCCGAGCATCATGGCGCCTCCGGCAAACGCGAGCACCACGTACAAAAGATTACCTATATTGCCCATAATGGGACCCAGGATATTTGCAAAACCGTTGGCTTTGTCCGCGCAATCGAAAAGTTCGTCGTTAAGTTTATCGAAGTCGCGCGCCGCCTCGCTTTCGTGGCAAAATACTTTTACGACTTTTTGACCGTTCATCATTTCTTCTATATAGCCTTCGGTCTTGGCAATGGCTTTTTGCTGGCGGATGAAATTGCGCGAGCTTTTGCCGCCCACGAACCGCGTCACTAAAACCATTATGACCGACGAGCCGAGCACTATTAAAGTGAGCCAGACGCTGTAATAAAGCATTACGCACAAAAATGCGATTATCATTATCGCAGCGCAGACTATGGCGGGTATGCACTGGGTCGCAAGTTGAAGTATAGCGTCAACGTCGTTGGTGTAACAGCTCATTATGTCGCCGTGTTTATGCGTATCGAAATATTTTATCGGCAGAGACTGCATATTGTTGAACATGTCTTCGCGTATCTGCTTTAAAAACCTGTGCGCAACTATCGCCATAAGCTGAGTGTGCACAAACACCGCTATTACAGCCACCGCAAACGCTCCGCCCATGATCCCCGCTATTTTAAGCAGTCCGGGCAACATGTCGCCCGCCGTAAGTCCGGCTTTAAGCGCAGGCGTTATGCAATCGTCTATTATTATCTGTAAAAACACCGATGCCGAGACGTGTATCGCCGACGCGACCAAAATACATATCAATACGACGATAAGTTTTCCCTTGTAATGCGCGAACAGATATCTCAGCAATCTGCCGAGCACATGCGGCTTATCCTGTTGCGCTTCTTTGCGCGGCATTATTCCTCACCTCCGTCGCGGTTTTGCGAATCGTATACTTCGCGGTATATGGCGTTAGACGCGATCAGCTCGTCGTGGGTCCCAACGGCGTCAATGCGCCCGTTATCCATCACAACTATGCGGTCGGCTTCCTGTACCGACGCAATGCGCTGAGCTATTATTATTTTGGTGGTCCCGGGAATTTTTTCTCGGAAAGCCTTGCGTATAAGCGCGTCGGTGCGCGTATCCACCGCGCTGGTCGAATCGTCCAGGATAAGTATTCTGGGCTTTTTCAAAAGAGCCCTCGCTATGGTAAGGCGCTGCTTCTGCCCGCCGGAAACGTTGGAGCCGCCCTGCTCTATGTAAGTATCGTATTTATCGGGAAACGCGCTAACAAACTCGTCGGCGCAAGCAAGAGACGCCGCTTCTTTTATCTGTTCGTCGGTCGCGTTTTTGTCGCCCCATCTTAAATTTTCCGCCACCGTGCCGGAAAACAGCAGATTTTTCTGCAAGACCATTGCAACGCTGTCGCGCAACGCCCGCAAGTCGTACTCTTTTACGTCTCTGCCGCCCACTTTCACCTGCCCTTTATGCGCGTCGTAAAGTCGGGGTATCATTTGCACGAGCGACGATTTGCCGCTGCCGGTGCCGCCTATTATCCCCACCGTTTCGCCGCTTTTTATATGCAGTTCAATCCCGCTGAGGGCGTCGGTTTCGGCGGATGCGGAATACTTGAAGTCCACTCCGCAAAAATCCACGTCGCCGTTTTCGACTTCGGTAACGGCGTTTTCCGGCGACGTTATTTCCACTTGTTCGTTTAAGACTTCGGCTATACGCCGGGCGGACGCCGTAGCCATTATTATCATGACCAGCACCATCGCAAGCATCATGAGCGAAGAAAATATCTGACCTATGTAAGTAAACAGACTGGCTATGTCGCCGGTACTGAGCTCTCCCCAAACCGGAGTGTCGCCCGCATATCCGCCGAACGATCTTACGACTATGACCGCCCCGAGAGTGCTTATAAGAAGCATAGCGGTAAAAACGCAGAACCATAAAAGCGGATTGTCGAGCGCGATTATGCGTTCGGCTTTGGTAAAAGTTTTACGTATCTCCTCGGCGCTTCGCTCGAATTTCTTTTTCTCGTGTTCCTCCCGCACGTAAGTTTTTACTACGCGCATGCCTTTAATGTTCTCCTGCACCGAATCGTTGAGTTCGTCGTACTTTTTGAACACTTTATCGAACATGGGATAAACTTTCCAAATAAGCAACGCCAGCCCCGCGGCAAGCACAGGCGCTATACATAAAAATATTAGCGTCATTTTTACGTGTATGGTAAAAGACATGACAAGCGCGGTAACAAGCATTATGGGAAAACGCACCGCCATGCGTATGAGCATCATATAGGCGTTTTGTACGTTGGTGACGTCTGTCGTAAGGCGCGTAACAAGTCCCGCCGACGAAAATTTATCTATATTGCCGAACGAAAGATCCTGCACTTTGTAAAACAGGTCGCGGCGCAGATTTCTGGCAAATCCGGTAGCGGCGCGGGCGGCAAACCTGCCCGACAGAGTCCCGCACAAAAGCGAAACCGCCGCCATACCCAAAAGTATGACTCCGAACCGCACTACCGGGGTCATCGCTTTTGCCTCTATACTGTCTATAAGATGCGCCATTATAAGCGGGATAAAACATTCCAATACGACTTCGCCCACCATAAAAAGCGGCGTAAGCGCGGATTGAAGTTTATATTCCCTTATACTGCGCGATAACGTTTTTATCACCATAAAAGGCGTTTCCTCCGAATATTAAGCTAAGTATAAAAGAATAATTTTTTATTGTCAAGCACTGTGCAAAAACTATTTTGCGTATTTTCCAACATAATAAAAAAGCCGCCTTCCGTCTATTTTTTTGGTAGCGGCTTTACTTTGTTATATATAAGAAACGTTATGCTTCCTATAAAAAATACAAGCAATATAAAAACGTTCCACAGCACGTAAGTTTTAACGGGCACGTCGCGGCGGCTTAAAACTATCAGGCCCGCCACCGTAAGGATATACTGCGCGGCTAATATCGGCGCAAGAACCGTCCAAACCGACGATATCAGCATAACGGTTCCTCCAAAGTCTTTATCCCTGCTATCAATTCGTCCGCGCTCTCAACGCCGTTGACTTTAAGACGCAATTCCTTTGTCCCCGGCACTCCGGCAAGATACTTGCAGATATGCTTTCGCATCGTGCGCACCGCCACGCTTTCCGGCATATACGACAGCGCGTATCTAATATGCCGCAGTATAGTCTTTACTCTGTCGCGGGGAGAGTCGGAAAAAACATACGGCCTGCCCAGTGCTCCCCGCCCGATACTTGCTCCGGCGCATCCGTACTTCGATATCTTGCGCACGGCGTCGTCAATGCTTGTTATATCGCCGTTGCCTATCACCGGTATCGTCACGGCTTCCGCCACTTCCGCTATCGCGTCCCAGTCGGCGACTCCGCCGTATCCCTGCCGAGAGGTGCGCCCGTGCACCGTGACAGCGGCAGCTCCCGCCTCCTGCATCTTCGCGGCAAATCCCGGAGCTACTATTTTATCGTCGTCAAAGCCCAGGCGGTGCTTTACCGTGACCGGCCTGCCGCCCGAACTGTCGCAACACGCCCGCACGATATCCGCGGCTCTGCCGGGGTCGTTCATGAGAGCGCTCCCCTCGCCGCATTTCGTAACTTTGGGGACCGGACAACCCATATTTATATCTATTATATCAAAACCGTCAAGAGTTCCTATGCTAAGCGCCTTGCGGAAAAATTCGGGGTCGCTACCGAACAATTGAACGCAAGAAGGCTTTTCGCACGGCGCGGTAGTCAAAAGCGTCGCGGTTTTTTCGTTGCCGTAAACAAGTCCCTTTACCGATACCATTTCCGTAACGGTAAGCGACGCGCCGTACTCGCGGCACAACCGCCTGAACGCCGTATCGCCGTATCCGGCAAGCGGGGCGAGAGACACGAACGGATCGGCGAAAACTATATTGCCGATCTTCATAGATCCTTCAAAAAGTCCTTTACGTCGCCGGACGCTTCGGCTTTTGCGAAATTTCTTTTTATGTTTGCGATAAACGAGCTCAGCGCTACCTCGGCGTCCACGCCTTTATCAGCCGCATCCGCCGCCGCGGCGAACAGTTTTTTACCGATATCCTTTTCATCGACGCCGCCGCTACGCGCCAGCTCGAACCATTCGTCGCCGGGCCTGTCGCACACCTTTAAGAGTTTTTTGTACACCTTTTCGGCGGCAAGAAGCGCGGGAAAACATTCGGGCAGGCGATCGAGCTTGTCCGCCGTGGAAACATAGCTTTTTTCTTCCGACTTCGCCGCTTCCCAAAATCCCAACGCCTCGCCGGCATCGGAAGCGCGGTTCTCTCCGAATATGTGAGTATGCCGCCCCACGAGTTTACGGCACAACGCGTCTATCACGTCTGCCAAAGTGAATTCGCCGGTCCGTTCGCCCATATCGCAGTGGAACACCGATTGCAACATAACGTCGCCCAGCTCCTCGGTCATTGCGTCCGCGTCGCCGCAGTTTATCGCGTCCACAGCCTCGTACGCTTCCTCTATCATATTGATACGTATGCTTTCGTGCGTCTGCGCTTTATCCCACGGACAACCGTCAAAAGCGGTTAGCCTTCCCATTATCCGCAAAAGATCGCCGAAAGAATACTTTTTCTTTACGTACCCTTTTTCCGGCGTTACGCTCATCTCGCACGAGTATCCGTAGCCGCCGAGTCTGTCAAGCTCGCAAAGGCGCGTCTTTATAAGTTTGCCGCCCGCGTAT
>CATKCE010000073.1 GCA_949744905.1 uncultured bacterium | reverse complement strand
TTAGGGACCAAGAGGCCGCGAGTTCAAGTCTCGCCACTTCGACCAGAAATCGGTGAATTTCGGAAAAGAGTTCACCGATTTTTTATTGTAAAAAATTATTAGCGGAGAGGTATTGTTGACAGATGCAGTCAACAATAATGTGTTATAATAAATTAAGAAAAAATGCTTAAAAGGTAACTTTTATGTGGGTGCGTAAGTCCCGAATAGGGCGGCAGCCGCTTTTTTGTTGTCTTTTTTAGCGTACAGCATGCGGCGACTAAAACGTAGCGTAAGAAAAAATCAGCGCGGGATAACGATATAAAGAGGAGGCGAACATGTAAAGCGACAAAAGGATAAAATACGGCAAAAATCTACTATATAAACAGGAGAAATAAAAATGAAACAAGACAAAATGCAAAAAAACGATCCGATAACTTTAACGGAAGAAGCATGCGGCGCGGAGTCGATTCTCTCGGACGCGTCGTCGCGCTCTACCGAAACGATTCCGGGCGCATTGTGCGAAGAAAAAGATCTGCGCACGCAAAACAGCAGAACGTGGCGCATGAACAACGGCACGGTAAAACAGGTAATTACTTTTAAGGGAGACGGCGGCGGCAAAGAAAAGTACTCGGCGGTAAACGCATCGGCACTCACGAAAGAAGTCGACGAAGCGCAAACGTTCGGCGCGGCAAATTCCGATCCGGAATTATTTTCAGCAAACGTATTTTACCGGGAGTCTTATGGGGCGGAGCCCGTTTTCGAATGTTCAGACGATATTCAGGTGGCCTGTGCGTCGGGCGGCGCCGAGTATTTTACCGAACTCACGATAAATAAAAAGAAATTGCCGCTATACGGTAGTACGGCCGCGAACGTAACATTGAAACTTACGCAAAGAAGTTTTTACGGAACCGGTTACGTCGATATATGCGGCGCTAATTTCGATTCCGACGATAAACTGATAGCTGCGGATATAACCAAAGCGTTTAACGATTCGGCGGAGACTTTTAAAGTGGTCTTAAAGCCTTTACACAACTATTTTGACGCATCGTACTATTTCAGCGGAGCAAATGCTCCCGTATTGGAAGTAGATTATTTGGAAAACCGCGAACCTTGCAAAAAGCGGTACGCTTTGTGCAATAACGCGGAGGGAATATATAACGTAGTTACGGGCGAAACGATTTTCGAGTTTATCGATACCTCGTCGGACGATTTTGTTTTGGGCGGCGAGATAACTCATATATATAAAGAGGATGAAAAAAATTTCAACTGCGGCAATAATTTCCGATTGAATCTAAACGAAAAACTTCGAAAGGTGACCGACAACGCGATGGACGCCGATTACGTTTATACCGACGCATACGGCGATAATTACGGGTTTAAGGAATATTTTTATTACATAGATCAGCAAAACGAAAAAGTATACGTAAATAGAACTTCCGTAACCGCTGAACTTGACGGTTCGCTTTGGTACAACGGCATAAAGGTGATAAAAGAAGAACGTTCGGTAAGCGGTTATAAAGCCGTAACGCTGCTTGAAGGAGTAAGAAACGCGGAATATTGCGAACAGCGTCAAAACGAAATCAAACAACTCTCGGAACAAGTTACCGCATATGAAAACACTATAAGCGAGTTTGCTTTGGTAAACAGAAACGACGGTACGATATCATATAATTTTACGGTTGGGAATTTCGAATCGCTATATAGCAGCATATCCTATTCGCTTATAGTACTGACAAAAAGCGAGGCGTTTAATTATCGCGAACTAATATCGGCAAGCAGTAAACCGGTAACTGCGGACGCGCAAAAGACGTATCTGACTGAAAAAAGCAACGTTTACAAACAGCAATTATACGGATATTACAAAGAATATCTCAACAAAAAAAGCGAACTCGAATCGCTGAAAAAACAACTGCCCGTAAACTTTTTGATAAAAGACGACATAATAAAAGGGTTTAACGAGTACGGAAACTTAACTGCAATATACGATTCGTACGATAACTGCATGCTTATAGAGTACGATAAAAAGAATCGCATATGCCGTGTGCAAGACGGCAACGGTAAAGAGATAAATTTTAAATACAATGCAAGCGGACTTTTAACGTCGGTGACTTCTCCGCGCGGACATCGCACCGTATATACTTATAATGCAAACAACGATCTTGTTTCGATAAAGTATCGTAACGGCAAAGAGACGGCGCTGACGTATACGAGCGCACGAATATCATCGGTGCGTGACGGCAACGAAGATTTCGTTACTTTTGCATATGACGATAACTCGAAAACCGAAACAATTAAGCATTATAAATATATGCAGGAAATAAGTAACGGTAAGCATATTTACGCGGTAACGCCGTTATTGTACTTAGAAACGAATTTTACATACGGAGCAGGTAAGACCGAAATAACGGAAACGGGAGATATAACGGTAAAAGAACGATATAAGTACGACTCAAAGAGCAATATTACGGAGTATTACTTGGATAAGGGCGGAAAGGTCGTACAAGCCGAACAATATTCGTATGTACCTTACGAGAGCCGTGCGGTATTTTATACGTCTAGAGCATCGCTCAATAAAACACCGCTCGAATCGTTTGTGTTTCAAGTCGAAGATACCGTAAACATAGCGCTTGACGAATTTAACGATATCAAAAGCAAAACAACGATAAACAAGACCGACGTTCTTGCGGGTGCCGCCGGACAGAGACGCGAACGCGAAGAAAAGATCGATTATACGTACAACGACGACCGCAAACTTATAAAAGAGCGCACGCATGTAAGCATTAAAAATCATTCCGTCGGTAACGACGAATCTTTTTACACGGTAAAACTTTATGATTACAACTCGCAGGGCAAACTTATAAAAACCGAAAGTTATACCGAAAACGAAGAGTACTCCGAGGGAAAGGCGATAGAAGAGCGAGTTTACGACGATAAGGGCAACGAAATAAAGTCGTTTGTATATAACAGTCTCGACCCGTCGAGTAAGTTGTATACCGAATCGGATCACGCCGAAGACGGCAAAGAAACGGCGGAGATAGACGAAACTGGCGAAAACAAAACGAGAATAGAATACATGGACGGTACGGAAATCGTACGCACTAAAATACTTCCCAACGGCGGCAAGTTTGCGTACGGGTACGACGAAAACGGAAACGTAACTGCAATAACGCAGAGTACCGAAAGCGGCGAAGAAAACAGCACGCAAATTTCGTACACTTGCGGCTTGCCCACCAAAGTAAAGAGCGGCAATACTTCGGCGGAATACGTTTACGATCATAAAGGACGCATAACGAGCATAAAGCTTAATGCCGACGAGCCGTACGTTACGTATACTTATGCGGATAAAGTTACCGAAAACGGAAAAACGGTAAATAAAATAACGGCGGTAACGGCAAACGGCTATACGGAAGAAAAGGTGACGGATACTTTCGGCAATACTGTAAAAACAATGTGTAAAGATATCTTGTCCGGTAACGCCGCGGGGTTAACGTCGACGGAATACAACGAGCGTGAACTTCCTATAAAAGTCATCGACGAAGTAAGTTCGGAGCAAACGATAATTGAATACGATTCGATGGATCGCATACGAAAACTCACGAGAGGGAACGTAAGCGAAGAATATGTTTATACGTCGCGCGGCAGCGTAGCGACGAAAAAATCAACGGTAGACGGAAAACGGAGCATAACCGAATACGCGTATAAAAACAACGCCGCCAAAGATTTGGAAAGTATAACGGTGGACGGAATACAAGTAACTCCTAGTCGAGACGTATTGGGACGCAACGCGGGTAAAGAAATAACGGTAAACGGAACAAAAGTGGTGGAAGAACATATATCGTACCGCAAGCACGGCGACCATGCAACCAATATGCCGAGTACGATACGGTTTGGGAACGCCGTCCCTATACAAAACATTGAAAAATCTCCCACTACGCATAATACTGTTTCTCATGTCGATTCCGTCGCTCTATCTCATGTCAATTCGAGCGCAGTCGAGAAATCTTCCGATACGGCGGAAGCAACCGAGACGGACGCTTTGGCAATTCCTACCAACATACAGATATCCGTTTCGAGCAATGTGGAAAAAACGGTCTTCGTGCGTCAAGATACCTTAAAATACTCATACGACGCTTGCCATAATATCTCGGAGGTATGGGAGAACGGAACGCTTGCGGCAAAATACACCTACGATAAACTCAACCGCATTGTAAGAGAAGATAATAAACAATTCGGTAAGACGACGTTGTTTACTTACGACAATAACGGGAATATACTCAGTAAACGGGAGTTCGCGTTTACGTTAAGAGCGACGGAAAAACTCGAAGAACAGACAAGCACGGATAAGGTCTATGCTTACAACGGAGACAGATTGCTTTCCGTTAACAATGAGCAGTGTAAGTATGACGCAATAGGCAATCCGCTTGTGTACCGCAATAAGGCATGTGAATGGAACAGGGGGAGGAATTTAGTAAACTATAACGGAATAGAATTTGCGTATAACGGACAAGGACAACGAATAGGGAAAGGGAACGTAAACTATACGTACGACGGAAGCGGCAATATAGTAAAACAGAGCGACGGCGAGAATACGCTGGAATACATATACGACCATAGCGGAATAATGGGAGTAAAGCATGGAGAAGAAACGTACATATACCGCCGTAACGTGCAAGGGGATATAATAGCCTTACTTGACAGTAACGGCGCGTTAGTGGTAAAATATGTATACGACGCATGGGGAAACCATGAAGTGTTAAACCCCGACGGCAGCGTAATATCCGACCGAACGCACATTGGAAACCTTAACCCGTACCGCTACAGAGGTTATTATTATGACGTAGAAACGGGACTATATTACTTAAAAACCCGTTACTACGACCCCGAAACGGGACGCTTTATAACCATAGACGATATAAGCTATCTTGATCCCGAAACCATTAACGGACTTAACCTTTACGCTTACTGCGCAAATAACCCCGTAATGAACGTGGACCCGAGCGGAAGATTTGCGTTAACGGCTCTGTTCATCGGATTTTTGATAGGACTGGGAGTAGGCGCAGTGGCCGGCGGAGCGGTAGCATATACGGCGGCAAAAAGCAACGGGGCAAGCGGTTGGGCGTTATTCGGCTATACGCTGGCGGGGATATTCGGAGGAGCGGCGATAGGCGGCGCGGCAGGAGCTTTGATAGGGTACATAGCGCCGGCGATAGGAGGCTTTTTAGGAACGTCGTTTACGGTAGGGAGTTATGTAACGGCGGCGGGAGAACTGGCAGCCGTAACGGTGACGGG
>CATKCE010000072.1 GCA_949744905.1 uncultured bacterium | reverse complement strand
GTTCAAGACATTTGTCGCGCTTGTTCGAAAGTCTGTAAGACAGAACTTTCACCGAAGTGGCGAAACGCTCGAAGTTCGCTATGCTTTTATATGAAACGTCGGCAGACGAATTTTTAAGGCCGTTTAATTTGTAAGCGAAGACCCTGTTTACGTTACTGTCCAAGCGGTATACGGCGTCGAAAAATTTTTCGAAAAATTCTTCGTTTTTGCGGCTTATTATCTCTCCCGCCATGCTAGGAGTTCCCGCGCGCAACGAGGCGGCAAAATCGCACAAAGTAAAATCGGTCTCATGCCCTACGGCGGAAATCACGGGCGTTTTGCATGCGGCAACGGCGCGCACCATGTTTTCATTGTTAAATATGTCTAAATCGTCGCTCCCGCCTCCGCCGCGCGCAATAACTATGACGTCGTGGCCGTTTCCGTCGGCGGCATGTAAGTTTGCGGTAAGATCCGCTTCGGCTCTTTTGCCTTGTACTTCCGACGGATAAACGGTTATATTAGTAAATTTCCGTTTGCGATGGATCGTTTTTATAAAGTCGTGGATAACGGCGCCCGTTTCGCTGGTTATCAAAGCGATATCGGTTACGGGAGACTTTATGTCTTTTTTATTTGAAAACAGTCCTTCGTTTTCCAGTTTGTTTTTCAGCGCGTTATATTCCGCATTGAGCCTTCCTTTGCCAAAAGCCCGCGCCGATCTGTAAACAAAAGACATTTTGCCGTTGCGTTCGTAAAAAGCCGCGCTTCCGAAAAGCGACACTTTGTCGCCGACGTCGAGTTTTTGAAAACAATCGAACGATACGCAGTGTAACAAGCTGTCGGACTCTTTAAGAGTAACGAATACAGTTGCCGGCGTTTGTTTGAACTCGTACACTTCGCCCTCAACGTTAAGATCGTGCAAAACTATTTCGTCCTCGAAAACGCCCTTGATATATCGATTTAGTTGTGATACGGTCAACGTGCGGTCACGCATTTTCCGCCGCCGTTACAGTATTACGCAAAAGCATGGCGATAGTCATGGGACCCACTCCTCCCGGTACCGGAGTGATAAAGCCCGCTTTAATCTTCGCTTCTTCGAAGTTTACGTCGCCGTACAGCTTTCCGTCATGACGATTCATCCCAACGTCTATCACCACCGCGCCGCTTTTTATCATATCTCCGGTAACGAATTCTTTTATACCCACGGCCGCCACCAAAATATCGGCGCGCAATGTAATGCTTTTTAAGTCCACGGTCTTGGAATGCGCTACGGTAACGGTCGCGTTGTTTTGCAACAGCAATACCGCCATGGGTTTGCCAACTATATTGCTTCTACCTATTACTACGGCATTTTTTCCTTCGATGGTAACTCCGGTAGAACGGATCAACTCTATACAGCCCTGCGGCGTGCACGCAGCCAGACATTTGTTTCCGAGCAGTAAATTACCGGCGTTTACGGCGTGGAATCCGTCAACGTCTTTGCACGGAGATATGCGTTCGAGAACGCACTTTTCGTTTATGTGCTTCGGAAGCGGCAACTGTACCAAAATGCCGTCGACATTTGTATCTTTATTGAGCGCGTCAATAAGTTCCGTTACGGCGTCTTCGGAAACCTCCTCCGGAAAATCGTATGAATAAGAACGTATAGAGGCTTCTTCACACGCCGCTATTTTGTTGCGCACGTAAATTTTGCTTGCCGGATCGTCTCCCGCCAGCACCACTGCCAGCCCTACGCTTCGGCCGCGTTTAGCTTTGAACGCTTCGGCGCGTAGTTTTATCTCTCCGCGTATCTTCGCCGCCAACTCTTTGCCGTCAATTATCTTGGAGTTCAAGAAGAAGTTCCTCCTTATTTGAAATGACCGACGCCAAAATCCCGTTGATGAACGGCACGCTTTTTTCCGTGGAATAGGTTCTGCCAAGTTCGAGAGCTTCGTTTACCGACACTTTATAAGGAACGTCGGTACGGAACATCAGTTCGCATACCGATATCATTAATGCCGCCAGATCGGTCTTATAAATGCGGTCAAACGCAAAGTCTTTACTGTACCGCGAAATCACGCTTTTCAAAAAGTCGTAATTACCTATGACGGCATCGTAAATTTCTTCGGTGTACGCGATATCCTCCGGCGCTTCGTTCCCGCACAACAGCGTTTTAGTAAAGTCGTTTCTTTCATTTGTTTCGAGATATTCGTACACAAGGCGGAATGCGTTTTCTCTTGCGGATTTTCTACTCATTTTATCCTCTTTAATAAAATAAAAACTATAGGCCTTAATTTCTTAAAGCCTATAGCTGTTGCAGATGACTACAACGGTGCTTTATCTGTCTTTTCATTCATCGTAATGCCGAGAATATTGACGTTTACGACTCCGATCTTGTATCGACTCATTGTCTCAACGCCGCGTTTCACGTTTTCTTGTATCCTGAACGCAACATCCGAGCAGCTTACGCCGAATTCCACGTTTACGAATACGTCTACGTTAACTGTATTGCCCGACATCTCGGTACGTATGCCTTTGCCCTGCAAAGACGCCACTCCGTTTATTTCCTGTACGGCAAGCATGATGATAGACGATATCAAATTGCGTCCGTACGTTACGTCGCCGGTAAAATTTGCATTATAGCGGCTTTTAAGCGGCATGAAACTCTCCTTGATCGGTTCTTATGTAATAGTATAACACAGCCGGTTGAAAAATTCAATTGATTTTCGATGTTTAAATTTATTCTACCGGAAGTATTCTTACGTCGAGCGCGGTCTTGTCGGTCTCGGAAACTACGATATCGAGCACCTGTGCGACTTCCGCCTCGGTAAGTTCGTCGGATTTTATGATGATATTGATATTCTCGGTAGATGCCGTAACGATAGCGTCCTCGAATCCCAGAGCTTTTATGAGTCCCTCCAAAACGAGTTCGAGGTCCATATTTTTCGTGAGAGCGAGTTTTTGCGATTCGGCGTTTTTAACCGCTTCTTCGGTAGAGGCTTCGTTGTTGATTATCGCGTCGAGATACAGTATAGTTTGGTCGCGCGTAGCTTGTCTGTCCGTTCTGTACGTTGTAAAGAAATTTCCGTACGTTACGTTATCGGAAGCGTTGGCGCGGGTGGCTTTGTTATTGAGAAAAATATTTAGACACCCGGTCACTACCAAAAGCGCGACCATACCGACCAGTATAAAGATCTTCTTCTTTTTGCTTAACATTTTTTTGTCCTCCAAAACAAATTATTTTTATTTCATTGCATACACATTGACTTTGGTTTGCGAAATATCCAGCAAAGCCGAAACCGCGTTTATTACATCCAATTTAACCGCAACGTTATTTCCTCCTTGACAGATAATTATTACGCCGAGAGCTTTTGGATAAAGCTCTTTTAGCACAATAGGCGAACTTACTCCTTGTGACTGGATTATCGTTGGCGTAGTCGTAACGTTGTTGCCCGAGTTGCTTGTGGCGTACGCGATAACTTTTTCCACGCTCGATTCCCAGCTTATCACCGCTTTTACCTTGCCCACGCCTTTCATGGCTTCCAATGCGGATACCATTTCGTTTTTGGTGCGTTCGCAGTAGTCGGATACGGCGGTGTAATCCAAGGTCTCTTTTTTTTCGGATGTGCCGATCTTGGTGGAAAAATACAGTATGAGCATGACCGATACAGCAGCCACCGCGATAATGATCTCGAGATGTTTCTTTGCTTTCAGCGCGGCGATAAACTTCTTGATCTTTGATTCATCTTTCATACAAAATCACAGCGTCCTTATCGACCGATAAATATTCGGTAACCTTTTTTTGTATCAGCTCATACTTATTTATATGCGCGTAATGTTCCGCAATGACTACTTGGCTCAAATTTATTTTTACCGACGAAATTTCGGGCGCAGCGGTCGAAAAATTTCCCGATATTTCTATTTCGCCTATTTCTATCCCGTCGTTTTTCAAAGCCGCTTTCAGCCCTTTTATCAATGAATTCTTTTTGGTATTTTCCGCATATTGCAGATAATTTTCATTCAGTTCGATATCTTTGTCGAAAATGAAACCGCCCGCTCCGCAACCGTTTTTGACTAAGTTCGGAAGCGGCAG
>CATKCE010000071.1 GCA_949744905.1 uncultured bacterium | reverse complement strand
TGCTCGGTTGTTTGTTTGCGCCTCCTATTATCACGGGTTGAATTTTTCCGTGCCTTTTGTCGGCGGCGCAAACTTCGGGTTTGGGTCGCTTTATTTTTTTGACAGGAGGTAAACGCTTATGTTAAACGTATATTCGATGCCCGCGCAGAGCCGCGAGCTGAAAAAGCTTGACGCGATAGAAGAAGGCGCGTGGATAGATCTCGAAAATCCGTCCGATAAGGAACTCGAAGAGGTCGCGCGCGTGACCGGAGTCAACGAAGATATGCTTAAAGCCGCGCTGGACGAAGAAGAACGCGCGCGTATCGAGACCGACGACGGCAACACTCTCATCATTGTGGATATTCCCATAATAGACGACAGCGCCGACTGGTACGTCTATTCCACTTTGCCCATGGGTATAATCACCGCGGGCTCGTATTTTGTAACCGTGTGTCTGCGCGAAACTCCGGTGCTCGGCGATTTTATTAAAGGGCGGGTGCGCAATTTCGACGCGAATAAGCGTACGAGATTTATTTATCAGATACTTTACTTAAACGCCATTAAATTTTTGCACTGCTTAAAGCAGATAGACAAAACAAGCATGCGCGTTCAACAAACGCTTCACCGTTCCATGAAAAACAAAGAGCTCATACAGCTGCTGGACCTTGAAAAAGCGCTTGTGTATTTTTCCACTTCTCTCAACAGCAACCAGATAGTGATAGACCGTTTGCGCGCCATGGGGAGCATAAAACATTACAGCGAGGACGACGAGATACTCGACGACGTAATAGTGGAAAACAAGCAGGCTATAGAAATGGCAACCATTTACCGCGACATAATGTCCGGCACTATGGACGCTTTTGCAAGCGTTATTAGCAACAATCAAAACACTGTGATGAAGTTTTTGGCGGCAATAACCATCATACTCACGATCCCCACTATTGTGGCGTCTTTGTGGGGCATGAACGTGGGAGTGCCTTTCGGCGATACGATATGGGGCTTTTGGGCCGTTATAGGCATCATAGTGGCTATCACTGTGCCGGTGCTTATAGTTATGATAAAGCGGAAAATGTTTTAGCCGGCGAGGTGATAAAATGGCTTTGATAGAATTTATTTGTCCAAAGTGCGGACATGTGACCGAAGAACTGGTTAAAAGCGACGGCAATTATCCCGATTGCCCGAAGTGCGGAACAAAACTCGTGCAAAAACTAAGCGGTAAATGTTACACCAATTGCGTCGGTAAGGGCGGCGGCGGTTGCAGCGGCAACTGCTCGTGTTGCCACGGCTGTAAGTAACATAGCCCTTGTCGGCATTTTTGCCGTTTCGCGTCCGTTTGCCGTTGTCGCCGCGAACTTGTTCGAAAATTCCGGCGAAATAAAATATTGGAGGGTCAATATGGATAATCAAGTAATGCGCGCTATTCTTAAAAGACGCTCGTGCCGTTCTTTCGATATCGGGCGTAAAGTAAATAAAAACGACCTTATTACTGTTTTGGAGGCGGGCGCGTACGCGCCCAGCGCAATGAACAATCAAGGCTGGCATTTTACGGCAGTAACTAACGGCATAAAACTGACCGAACTTAACGACGCCGTTTTACGACGCATGGACCCTGCCGCCCGCGAGAGGGCGACGGCGCGCGCGGGCGGCAGACGGGTGAGTCCGTTTTACAACGCGCCCGCGTTGATAATTGTTTCCATGCGCGACGGCGCAAGCGTATATCCCGAAGCGGACTGCGCTTGCGCTTTGCAGAACATGTTTTTGGCGGCGGAATCGTTGGGACTGGGAACTTGTTGGATAAACCAGTTGAGAGGCGCTACGGTTTGCGATAAGACCGTCGGCGAAATCTTGAAGGACTTGGGCGTGCCGGAGGGCAATACGGTGTACGGCTGCTGCGCTCTCGGCCATGCCGATTGCGAAAGTCCGTTAAAAGAGCGTGCCGCAGGCACCGTAAACATAGTTGAGTGACGCGGTAAATAAAAAACTACATATCGGAGAAAATGCGGTGAAGAACATAGTTATAATAAATTCCACGCCGAGAAAGGGCGGCAATTCGGAAATATTGGCAAACAGATTTGCCGAGGGAGCGTTGAGCGCGGGACACGATGTCCGCGTAGTAAACGTGCGCGAATTGAAACTCGGATTCTGCACCGGATGTATGTACTGTCAATCCCATGACAAGTGCGTGCTCGGCGACTCGATGAATGAAATGTGCGCCGTCGTACAAAAAGCCGACGTTGTGGTGTTTGCCACTCCGGTGTATTATTACGCGGTCTCGGGGCAGCTTAAAACTTTTATCGACAGGTTGAATCCTCTGTACCCGAGGGAAAACGCCTTCAAAGAAGTTTATCTGCTTGCCGCTTCCGCGGAAGCCGACCAAAGCGCTATGGACGGATGCGTTTCGGACATAAACGGTTGGATAGCGTGCTTCGACGGAGTAAAACTCAAAGGCGTTTTGCGCGGCGCGGGAGCGGCCGACAGGGGCGAAATAAATTCTACCGAATACCCGCAAAAGGCTTATGAAATGGGTAAAAACGTTTAACAAATAAAAGGCGTCCGCAAGTCGAATCCGTCTTGCGGACGCTTTTTATAAGCGATATTTATTATTGTCGTTTGCAGCTATTGTACCGTTAAAAAACCTCCGCTTGGGTCGAAGCGACACGGCGGCGGAGAAAAACCGAATAAAAATAACAAGTTTATTTCAAACAGCTTTTACCGCGGCAGTCGGTGGCGACAAGCAGTTCCACGTCTTCCATTTGCAGCTTGTATACGGCTTCGCACCCGAGGTCGGGGTAAGCTACGGGCTCGCAACTTTTCACCTTGTTTTTATATAGCGCGCCCGCGCCGCCTATTGCGGCAAGGTATACGGCGCGATGTTTTTTTATCGCCTCGTTTACGGCGGAGCCGCGTTTCCCTTTGCCTATCATGACTTTCAGCCCCGCTTTTATAAGCGTAGGCGCGTAGTCGTCCATGCGCGAACTTGTGGTGGGGCCGCAGCTTCCTATGAGTTCTCCGTCCGCGGCGGGCGTCGGGCCGCAATAATATATCGCCGCATCCGCAAGGTCTAAGGGTAGCGTTTTGCCGTCCGCCATTGCTTCAACGAAGCGTTTGTGCGCCGCGTCGCGCGCGGTGTAAACTGTTCCGGACAAGCGTATTATTTCTCCGCATTGCATTTCGGATATGTCGCTGTCCGATAGCGGCAGGACGTAGCTTTTTATATTATCGACGGAATTATGTTTTTCGTTCATAGTTTTCTCCTCGCAATATCCGCGTGCTAAAATTCGGCGGTAAATTTGCGGTCGCTGTGGCATTGTATCGTTACCGCGACGGGCAGCATGCCGATATGGGTGGGCGCTACGGCAACGTGTACCGAAAGCGCCGTGACGTCTCCGCCGAATCCCTGCGCGCCTATTCCGGTCGAGTTTATCTCGTCAAGTATCCTCTTTTCGAGTCTTGCCACGTCGTCGCGTTTGTCGTTCTGTTCCACCGCAAGCGCTTTTTTGCTTAAAGTCGCGCACACTTCCATTGTGCCGCCGACGCCCACGCCCACGATTATCGGCGGGCATGGCGAGGAGCCCGCGCTCTTTACGCAATCGAGCACGCTGTTTATTATGCCGTCCTCTCCTTTAGAGGGGGTGAGCATGTACACTTTGCTCATGTTTTCGCTTCCCGCGCCTTTTGCCAGGTAACTTACTGTAAGCTTATCGCCTACTGTGACGTCGTAATGTATTATCGCCGGCGTGTTGGTCCCTGTATTGATGCGCGTAAGCGGATCGGCCACCGATTTGCGCGCCGTGGCGTAACCTTTTTCCACCGCTTTGTTTATGGCGTCGGTCAGGTTGCCGTTTATATGCAGATCCTGTCCCACGGATACGAACATTACGGCTTGTCCGCAGTCCTGGCACGCGTACGCGCAATCGCGCGCGGCTATCTCGTCGTTCTCTATTATCTGTCCGAGAGCCCAGCGGCACAACCGCGAACTTTCGGTATCCCGGGCTTTTTTCAACGCTTCGAGCGTGGGACCGTCCACGTTCGTAAGCGAATGTTTTATTTTATCCGCTATCGGTAAAATTATGTCGTCGGCGTTTATTGTCCTCATGGCGTTTTGCTCCGTGATATCTTTTTCAACTATTGTAGCACAAAATTTTTGTAATGTAAAAAGATTTGCAATTATCGCCGCAATAAAGTATAATTATTGTATGGGCCTGAAAATTTGCAGCTTATTCAGCGGAAGTACCGGAAACTGCACTTACGTGGCGGGAGACAGTACCGAAATACTTATAGACGCGGGCGTGCCGCTTGCAAAGATAGAAAAAGCAATGTCGGTACTGGAGACCGACCTTTCAAAAGTTTCGGTGCTTATAACCCACAGCCACAGCGATCATGTGTCGGGGTTGGAATCGCTGGTAAAAAAGTATCCGCTTGTCAACGTGTACGCCCATTGCGAAACGGCGGCGGACCTGCGAGACCGGGTGGATTCGGAGCATCTGAAAATTTTCGGCAACGACGATTTTTATGTGGGATGCGTCACCGTATCGCCGGTTCCGCTCAGCCACGACGTGCCGTGCGTGGGTTTTTCGCTTATGTGCGGCGGAAAAAAGATATCTTATCTCACCGATACGGGAGTTCTGCCCGAGTACGCGATATCATCCACTTCCGACAGCGACCTTGTAATGATCGAATGTAACCATTCGCCGGAATTGCTTGCGTCCAATCCGCGTTATCCGTATTCGTTAAAACGGCGCATAGCGGGGCTCAGAGGGCATCTCAGCAACGGCGACTGCGCCGACGCGGTACTTAGGTACGCGCGGTCCGGAGTGAAGTATTTTATTCTGGCCCATCTCAGTAAAGAAAACAATTATCCCGAGCTTGCGTATTCCGCGTGCTATGACGCGCTGGATGCGGCGGGTTACGGCGACGTGTGCATATCTGTGGCGTTGCCGGACAAGCTGTCGGGACTTATGGAAATAGTATAGCGGAGGACGTTAATGAAGTATCCCAAACAAAAGGTCGGATTGTCCGAAGGCGTTGTGATATATCTGCTGGCCATTGTGGCTAATCTCGCCATGCAACTTATTATCGGTATCGTTGCCGGCGTTGCGGAAGCCGTAAGCGGCAACGACAAATTTGCGAGCGACAATTATTTTCAGTTGATATCAATGATCTTGTTGCAGACGTCGTTTTTGGCTGTGCCGCTTATTTATTACGGGGCGGTGCGCAAAAAGAACCCCGTGCTTTTTGCGCCTGCGGAAAAGCCCTCTCCGGCTTTGGCGATATCTCCGCTTTTGGCGGTGCTCTCGATATTCGGATTTATTATGCCTGCGCAGCTTTTCGAGAATTTTTTGATGCGCGCGGGGTACAATATTACGGAAATGTCTCAGTATAATATCGGACAGTTCATACTTGCGCTGTTTGTTATGGTGATACTCGCGCCGTGCGTGGAAGAACTCATATTCCGCGGGTTTCTGCTCAGCGGACTTAAAAAGTCTTTTAATCCGTATATAGCTTCGTTGTTTTGCGCGCTTGCTTTTTCGCTCATGCACATGAATCCCGAACAGACGGTATATCAGTTTTGTCTCGGATACGTATGTTCTTTGGCTGCGATAAAGTGCGGCAATCTGCTCGCGCCGATAATCGTCCATGCGGTAAGCAATCTTATGGCTCTTACATGCGGAGGCGTTTTGGGCAAATATACGGAAGTTTTGTCGCACAGCGCGTTATCGGCCGCGCTTTCCGCCGCGGGGATTGCAATCGCGTGCGGCGCCGCGATATTCTTTTTGTGCCTCGCCATGCAAAAGATAAACGTCGTTTGGGCAAAACGTAAAGTTGCCGGCACCGCGGCGGCGGAAGGCGACGGCGTCGGGGATATTGCCTCGACGAACGATACGGAAGCGAGCGGCGCGCAAGCAGACGGCGCGCAAACGGACGGCGCGGAAAAAGCGCGCAAGTCGAGGCGTACGGGAATGCTCATATATGTAGGCGGCATATTGTTGTGCCTTATAATGTGGGTGTTCGTATTTGTCGCCTCCATAATGTAAAAGGTGTATAGAGGAATATATGAGCGATAATCCCATTCAACTTTATAAAGAGAGGACCGAGGGCGTAAGCCGTCAAAAGCAGTACCGCGTAATGGCGTTGCTTACGTTTTGCGTTGCGGCGGCATTGCCCGTGGTGCGCCTTATATCGTATTACCTACCTATTGAAAACGAGACGATAGCCGACCTTGTGTTTACGCTTCTCATGCAGGTGGGCGTGCTTATTGTTATGCCCGTGCTGTTTTACAAGTTTCTGTTGAAAAAGAATTTTAAGCAGATGCTTGACTTTTCCGGATTCCATAAGACCAAGTGGTACAATATCGCGCTTGCTGTGCCGATCGGATTTTGCTGTCATATCGTTACCATAGGCGTAAGCAATATATGGCAAAATATCCTTATAAACTTCGGGTATACGCACAGTTCGAGTCCGCTGCCCGAAAATTTTTCGGCTGGGCTTATGGTAACTTCGATAATACTTTCGGCGGTGTTGCCGGGATTTTGCGAGGAGTTTTTTAACCGGGGCGGCTTGCTTGCCACCGTGAGAGGCAGTTTTCCGTTTTATATTTCGATAGGCATAATGGGACTGGAATTCGGACTGTTCCACCAAAATATCACGCAGGTATTTTATACCGCCGTTTTCGGCGCGTTCATGGCGTTTTTGTGTTTGCGCCTCAAATGCATTTATCCCGCGATGATAGTCCACTTTGTAAATAACGCGACGTCGGTGGTAGGCGATTACTGCGATACGTACGACTTTATGGGCGGCGGCTTGTATCGTATGATAAACGATACCGCGCGCACCTGTCCTTTTTTGCTGATAGTGGGATTCGTGCTTACGGCGGCTATACTTGTTGGGCTTGTCATGCTTTTGATGTATCTCAATTCGTCGCAGAGACTGGCAAAAAAGAAAGACGTGATAGCGGACTCCGGGTTCGACCACACGCATAACCGCGTGGTGCTCGTGGGCGAGGAGGATAAAGAAAAAGTGCGCGAGCTGGGACTCGATAAAGAGGTGTACGGCGAAAAACTGCGCGAGGACCTTTATAAGCCCACGTTGAGGGACAACGCGTTTTTTATAGGCGCGATCGTGATAAGCGCGTTGACTACGGTGTTCACGTTTGTGTTCGGCTGGGTGGTCTGAGATTGAAGCGCGTATATATAACGTGCGTCGGAAAACTCAAAGAAAAGTTTTTCGCGGATGCCGTCGCCGAATACTTAAAACGTCTTGACAGATTCTGCGACGTGGTCATAAACGAATGCGAGGACCATGCGTCGCCCGACGCGGTAAAGCGCGAATGCGACGCCATAGAACGCACTTTCCGAAACGGCGAATTCCGCGTATTGTGCGACATCGGAGGCGACCTTGTTACGAGCGAACAGCTTTCCGAACTTATCGGCAACGCTTTTGCGTCCGCTAAAAGTTCGGTGCGTTTTATCATAGGCGGGAGCCGCGGCGTCGACGAGCGCATTCGCCGAGCGGCGGACAGACGTATAAGTTTCGGGCGGGCGACTTATCCGCACCAGCTCATGAGGGTGATACTCGCCGAGCAGATATACCGAGCTTTTACCATAGAGAGCGGCATGCCGTACCATAAGTAAGGATATACGCATATAAAGACAGTACGGAGGTCTTTATATGTATACTTACGGAGAACTGCTGGACGACGTAAACTACTTGACGCGCGAGGGGGCGGAAAGCGGGCACATAGGAGCCAGCCGCTACGGAAGAATGATACCGTATATAAGGCTGGGCGGCGGCTCGCATTCGGTGATAGTCACGGCGGGCATACACGCGCGCGAGCACGTTTCGTCGCTTTTTGCGGTAAAGCAGATATATAAAATGTTCGCGTCCGTTCCGGATTGCTCGGTATACTTCGTGCCGATGGTCAATCCGGACGGAAACGTGCTGGTGTCCGAGGGCGCCGACGCGTTCGGGTTCGATAAAAAGCGCCTGACCGCTCTCAACGGCGGCGGAAACGATTTTTCGTTGTGGAAAGCCAACGCGGCCGGAGTGGACTTAAACGTCAATTTCGACGCCTTATGGGGCACGGGCGTAAGCAACGTGCGCACGGCGGGGCCGGAAAATTATATCGGGGAATCGCCGTTCTCCGAGCCCGAGACACGCGCGCTTGCGGAGTTCACGCGCAAGATAAAGCCGGTGCTCACGCTCTCGTATCATGCCAAAGGACGCGAGATATATTACGAATTCGGGCAAAAGGGCGACGCGCTCCTGCGCGACGTAAAAATAGCCGAATACGCCGCCTTATTGACCGGTTACGGTTTGATACGCGGAACGCGCGGTTCGGCGGGCGGGTATAAGGACTGGTGCGTGTCCGCTCTCGGGATACCGTCGCTTACGGTGGAACTGGTGGGCGACTCGTATTCGCATCCGCTTCCCGACAAGAGCATAAACGAGGATTTTGCCCGAGAGCCGCTGTTGCCGTTAAAACTGTACCGGTACATGGAGCAAAACGGATTTTTGTAAACGAACATAGACACACGGAGATAAAATATTGTACACCGATACGCAAAAGGAAAAATTTATGCGCGCGGCTATGCGCGAGGCGGCAAAAGCCGGAGAAAAAGGCGAAGTGCCGGTGGGCGCGGTGATAGTGCGCGACGGAGTTGTGATAGCGCGCGGCAAAAACGAGCGCGAAACCAAAAAAGACCCCGCGGCGCACGCTGAAGTGGTGGCGATACGTAAAGCCGGCAAAAAACTCGGTCGATGGAATCTTTCGGACTGCGATCTGTTCGTTACGCTCGAGCCGTGCGTTATGTGCAGCGGAGCCATAGTGTATTCGCGTATCCGCGCTGTGTATTACGGCGCCGACGACCTGCGCTTCGGGTGTTGCGGCACCGTGATGGATCTTGTGGGCGACGCGCGTTTCAACCATCGCGCCGAAGTTGAAAAAGGGATACTCGCCGAAGAATGTCTTTTGCCGATACAAGAGTTTTTCAGAGAAAAACGCAAGATCGGCAAGCGTCGGTTCGAAGAAACGTAAGCGCGTTTTATCAAAGTGACGGATGGAGGTAAGGGCGCATCGCAGCGAAAATAAAAATACTTTTGCGCCCGCGCGCCCGCTTGACAACCGCTTGTAAAGAGACTATAATAAATCTGTTATGGATAGCGTTTTCGGCATAATTCTCAAAGTGCAAAGCGATACCGTGGGCGACACAGCTTCTACGGCGCTTTTGGGTAAGACCATGCTTGACTGGGTGAAACTCTCGTTGGGAGAAAACACTCCGTCGGTAGCGATAGAATACGACCGCGATATAGAGATCCCCGCACAGGCTAAACACTATGCCGACGCAAGTAAAAAGTATACTGTGGTACTGTTTTCCGACACTCCGCTCATCACGCTCAAAACCGTGACCGACGCGGTAGCTGTGGCGGAAAACGGCGATCATAACGTGGTCAAAATGACGCGCGGTTACGTATTCCGCACGGCTTTTTTATTGTCTTGCGAAAAACTGTATACCGACAATACTCATTATTTTTCCGAAGAAGATTTCATCGCCGCCGATTCTCCGCATAATCTCGCGCTTATTTCCGACGTTATGCGCAACCGTATACTCCGTTACCATTGCGAGCGCGGAGTAAAGTTTTCCGATCTCGGCACCACTACCGTCGAGGGCGATGTGGTAATCGCGCCGGGCGTAGAGATCGGACCGCAGAATATTTTGAAAGGTAAAACGGTTGTGCGCGACGGCGCAAAACTTTTGTACTGCAACGTCATAGAGGACGGCATAATCTGCGAGGGCGCCGAAATAAATTCCAGTCGTATTTACCGCAGTTACGTGGGCGAGCGCACCAAGGCGGGACCGTTCGCGTATATCCGCCCCGACAGTATAATAGGACCCGATTGCCGAATAGGCGATTTCGTTGAGATAAAAAAGAGCATAATAGGAGCCGGTTGCAAGATATCGCATCTTTCGTACGTGGGGGATTGCGAGATGGGCGACGGGTGCAATATCGGTTGCGGCGTGGTCTTTGTAAATTACGACGGCAAGGATAAATTCCGTTCCAAGGTGGGTAACCGCGTGTTTGTGGGCAGCAACAGCAACATAATCGCTCCGGTCGTTTTGGAAGACGGCGCGTTTGTAGCCGCCGGCAGTACGCTCGACCGCGACGTTCCCGCAGGTAATTTGGCCATTGCGCGCGCAAGACAGGTAAACAAGCCCGACTGGCTCGGCAACAAGTTTGCTCCCAAAGAGGAAAATTGAGTTATATATCACAAAGGAGTACATATAAATGATAGCACACGGTAACAAGATAAAACTGTTCGCGGGCAACGGAAGCCGCAAACTTGCGCAGGCAATAGCGGACAAGCTCAAAATGCAGCTTGCCGACGCCGAAGTGGGCACGTTCAGCGACGGAGAATGTTCGGTGCATATCGGCGAGACCGTACGCGGATGCGATGTTTTCGTCATTCAGTCCACCTCTTATCCCGTAAACGACAACCTTATGGAACTGCTCGTGATGATAGATGCGCTCCGTCGCGCGAGCGCGGGACGTATCACGGCCGTTATCCCGTATTTCGGGTATGCCCGTCAGGACCGCAAGGCGCGGGCGCGCGACCCCATTACCGCAAAGCTCGTAGCCGACCTCATTACCAGCGCGGGCGCGGACCGCGTGCTTACCATGGACCTGCATGCGGCTCAGCTTCAAGGTTTTTTCGATATACCGGTAGATCATCTTTTGGGTATTCCCGTGCTTACCAAGGCGCTCTTAAAGCAGGACTTTATGAAAGATAAGGACGAGATGATAGTCGTCTCGCCCGACGTGGGAAGCGTTGGCAGAGCGCGTCAGATGGCGCAGAAACTGAATCTTAATCTCGCGATAGTGGACAAGCGCAGACCCAAAGCCAACGTAATGGAAGTAATGAATATCGTCGGCGACGTCCGCGGCAAAAAATGTCTTTTGGTGGACGATATGATAGATACCGCCGGCACTATCACGCAGGGCGCTAAAGCTCTTATAGAAGTGGGCGGCGCTACGGCCGTTTACGCCTGCTGCACGCATCCGGTGCTGTCGGGACCCGCTATGGAGAGATTGGAAAATTCGGTGTTGGAAGAGATCTTCGTGCTGGATACGATAGAACTTCCGCCCGAGAAGCGTATCGGCAAAATAAGGGAAGTCACTGTGGCTCCCATATTCGCCGAGGCGATAGAAGCGATATACGCCGATCTTCCCGTAAGCAAGCTTTACGAATAAGAAAGGATATCGGAGAGAACGTAACAAGCGGGAGAGACGCACTGCGTGCGTTCTCCCGTTTTGAATATTTAAGGCGAGACGGCGCACGGCAAACAAAACGTGATATTCCGGGTATACCGGCGGAGCGTGGAAATATGAAGAAATACGATTTTTCGCAGATAGCAAAGAGCACCGACGAGCGTATCGCGCGCGGTATCCTTCCGGGCGCCGCGATGTGCGTCAACATAAACGGTAAACGCGAATACGAATACATAGCGGGCTTTTCCGATGTGGAAAACAGAGTCCCCTTGTGTCGGGACGCGTTGTTCCGCCTGTGCTCCATGACCAAGCCGATAACGGCGGCGGCGGCTCTCATAGCATGCGACCGCGGACTTTTGGATATCCGCGACTGCGTTAAAAAGTATCTTCCGCAGTTCGCGTCGCGCAAGGTGGGGTGTATAGAGGACGGCAAGGCGGTCTTTTGCCGCGACGCCGCAAGAGACATAACTATCGAGGACATACTTACACACAGTTCCGGACTCGGGTCGGGAGAAGTCGGCGATCTACAACTTAAAGACCTGCGTCGCGACAAGTATGTTTTGCCGCGGGATATCGTTGAAGAATTTTCCAAAATGTATCTCGATTTTTCGCCCGGCGAAAGTCAGATGTACAGCGCGCTCGCCGCAATGGAAATTGTCGTGCGCATAATAGAGATAATTGGCGGCGAAAGTTACGGAGACTTTGTTCAAAAGAATATTTTCGACCCTTTGGACATGCAGGATACCGGGTACGTTCTGACGCCGGACCGTAAAGCGCGTTTGGTGCCGCTGTATAAACTGAGCGACTCTGCCGATTCGATATCGCTTACAGACGTAAAGACAGCGCACGAGGGCTATGCGGAAAATTGCGTTAGCGGTGTGACCGGGCTTATAGGCTCTATGGACGATTATTCTAAGTTTGCCGAAATGCTGTGCGGCGGCGGACAATATAGAGGCGTGCGAGTATTGAGCGAAAAAGCGGTGGAAAAAATGCGAACTCCGCATTTTCCGTTCGGTTTTGCGGGAATGAACGAGTTTTTCGACTGGGGTTACGGCGTGCGGGTGTGCAGCGCGAAAAAGAGCGGCGTGCAGGAACTTACTCCCGGAAGTTTCGGATGGAGCGGGGCGTACAGCACTCATTTTTGGGTGGACCCGGTCCGCAAAGTGACCGCCGTGTATATGGCGAATCTCGACAACGCGGGCGGCGCGGGCGCGGCAACGGGTTTCGAGTTTGAGCGCAACGTCATGCGCGCGTTGGAAAACGCGTAAAACGGTTTGGGGCGGGCGTCATGACGGAAAAAGCGTTTGATATAACTTACCCGGGGTTTTGCCGTAAAGCCGTGACTTTCAGTTACGACGACGGCACCTTTTACGACGTGTTTTTGGTAAAACTTCTTGACAAATACGGTTTGAAAAGCACGTTTAATATAAATACGGGCTTGTTCGGAGCGACGTGCAGTCTCGATTTTTGCGGTAAGACCATATTCCACAACAGGCTCTCGCGCGAGCAGACCGCGGTTTTGTACAAAGGACACGAACTTGCGTCGCACTCTCGCACCCATCCGTTGCTTATCGGACAGCCGAGCGGATTTCTCGACCGCGAAGTGTTGGACGACCTTAAAGAACTGGACGCCGTTACCGGAGAAAAGACCGTGGGATTCGCGTACCCCGGCGGACCTCACGACGAATTCACCGATTCGTATTTGAGCGACAAGGTGCTATATGCGCGAACAATAGAAAGTACGCGTAGTTTCGACGTTCCGAAGTCGTTCATTCCTCTTCATCCCACAGTGTTCCATATGGACGAAGATTTTGTTCGGTTATGCGAAGACTACGTAAAACTCGTTCCGCACGATATAACGTGGCTGTACGTTTGGGGACACAGCTACGAAATGGAAATAGACGGAGTGAGGGAAAACCTCGAACGCGTTTTCGCATTGTTGTCGAGTCAAAAAGATATATGGTTTGCCACCAACCGCGAGCTTATAAATTACGTAAAGTGCGCGCGTGAATTGAAGTATGAAAACGGCTCGTTCGTAAATGCGACGGGAGTTACCGTGTTTGCCGAAAAAGACGGAGTACGGTATTCGGTGCCTTAGGCAATCGAAAGATAAAATAAAAACGCAAAGTTCTTTCGGACTTTGCGTTTTTCGCAACTAAGAGTGTTGTTCTTCGTCGCGCTCGTGCCGGTACTTTTCTTTTGTGGCGTTTCCGCCGCGTAAGTGCCGTTCGCTGAGATTCAATTCGAGTATATCCTTTACCCGCGTATACAGTTCCGCATCTATGTCGCGGAGCCGCTCGGTAACGTCTTTGTGTACGGTGCTTTTGCTTACGCCGAATTTTTCTCCGGCGCCGCGCACGGTGTCGCCTGTGCCCGCAATATGCTCGCCCAGTTTCCGCGCGCGTGAAATGATATAACTTTTCATAGCGCTACCTCTTTGTTTGTCGTACTAAGAAGATATGCGCTAAATCGACAGGATATTACTTTATTCTATTTCTTTTCCCATAAGTTGTTGCGTTCGGGGTGGGTTATCGCGGATATCATCCTTTCGCGCGCGATGGGGATATCGCGGTTTACTCGGCGTATCAAATCTTTTACGTACTGGCGCTTTGTGTGCTTGTCCGCGGGGCAGGGATTGGTCACTACCGGAAGCCGCAGATCGCGTACAAGCGCCGCCACGTCGCCCTCGGAGATATATATAAAGGGGCGTATCACGGTTATGCCGGTACGGCTCATGTAAGCTTTGGGCGCGAAAGTAGACATCCGCCCTTCGTAAAAAAGCGACAGCAAAAAGGTCTCGGCAAGGTCGTCGGCGTGGTGTCCGAGCGCAAGCTTGTCGCTTTCGAGTTTTTTCATTGCTCCGCCGAGAGCGCCGCGCCGCATTTTCGAGCACAGAGAGCAGGGGCTTTTTTCTTTGCGTACGTTGAATATTACGTCGCCTATATCGGTGCGTTCGACAGTATACGGAACGTCTATCGATCCACAGTATTCGGCTATTGGCGCGTAGTCGGCGCCGAGTCCCATATCCACGGTCACGGCGCGGAGTTCGTAACGTTCGGGCGAAAAGCGGCGGTAAGCCGCAAGCGCGGCGAGCAAAGCGACGCTGTCTTTGCCGCCCGAGACTCCCACGGTTATTTTATCGCCGTCGGATATAAGCTCGAGTTCCGTGCACGCCCTGCGCATGTCGGATAAGATCTTTTGCATGGTCATGGCAACATTATACTACCCGCCGTCCGCTTTTGGCAATCAAAATGCTCAATATAGGCTTGCAAACAGTTGACTTTTTACAAACGGCTGTCTTATAATATAAAGGCAACAATTTTGTAATTAAAGGAAAAGGTACTACAATGAAAAGAACTTATCAACCCAAGAAGCGCGCGCAGAACAAAGTGCACGGATTCCGTCAGCGCATGAAAACCAAGTCGGGACGCAATGTGTTGAGCCGCAGAAGAAGAAAAGGTCGCGCTCGCATTACTCCCAAGCCGCTGGGCAGCAACTGATTTTTTTCGGAATAACTGTGGATTACAAAAGTCATTGCTAAGAGCGCGATGACTTTTGCATTAATAGGGCGATGTTAAATAAACGGTACAGGCTCACAAAACGCGGCTCGTTTACTTACGTTTACAAAAAAGGCGAACACAAGAGCGGCGGCGAGTTGAAGATAACTTACGTAAAGGGCAGGGGCGTTGCCAAAATAGGTATAAGCGTCCCCAATACGGTGGGCAAAGCCGTGGTGAGAAACAAGATCCGCAGGCGCATACGCGCTTCGCTCCGCGGATACGTCGGCGGGATAAGACCCGCGCAGATAGTGGTGTCCGCGCGCAAAGGGGCGCACGAGTTGACGTACTCGCAGATAGACGAAAAGTTATGCGATCTGCTGGTAAGAGCCGGGTTGTATGAAAAAGAAAATAACGCCTCTGCGCGTAATTAAATATATAGTCACGTTGCGTTGGCTGTGCGAAGCGCTTATACTTTTTTATAAAAAGTGTATTTCGCCTCTTACGCCCGACGTGTGCATGTATTACCCCAGCTGTTCCTCGTATATGCTTGAAGCGATACGCAGATTCGGCGTTTTGCGCGGCATCGTTATGGGGGCGAAACGGATATGGCGCTGTTCGCCGTGGGGCGAAGGCGGGTTCGATCCGGTGCCCGATAATCCCAAAGGAGATATGAAATGGCTTTTCTGACGTCCTCCGTGGCGCAATATCTGCACGACCCCGGCGGGTTGTGGGAAATTCTCATACTGGGAGTTTTCGATTTTATAGCGAATTACGGTTGGCGTATCGTGTTTTTTACGGTGTGCCTCAAACTTCTGCTTTTTCCGCTCGATTTATACCAGCGCATAAAAATGCGCAAAAACCAGCTTATCACCGAGCGCATAAAACCGCAGTTGGAAAAATTGCAACAGCAGTATGCCGGAGACCGGCAGACATTGTCGCAAAAGCAGATGGAGCTAAATAAAAAGGAAGGTTTCAGCTATTTTTCCAGCTGTCTTCCCATGATAGTCACGCTTGTCATATTCTTTTATCTGTTTGCGGGACTAAACAATATTTCGCAATATAAAAACCTTGTGCAATACGTCGAACTTTACGACGCTTATACCGCCGAGGAGACGACGTTAAAAAGCGTCGAGTTCGAGGATATAGAGCTTAAAGGCGAAAAGGTAACTATCTCGTGGAACGGAATAGACAAAATGTATGCCGACCTTATCGCCACTCAGCCCAATGCCGACGATTATAAGAACGATAAGGGCGAATGGGACGCCGGTAAAGGCGGAGAAGAAGCGTATAAAGCGGCTTTGGACGCTTGGAATGCCGTCAATCTCGAAGAAGCGAATACCTTGCTTCGCAATCGTAACACCCTGCATACCGACCATATTCTCGGCAAAGCGCAGGACGCCGTAGTCGAAAAATACGATGAAATAAAAGAAGGCTTTCTCTGGATAAAAAATATTTGGTCTCCGGACGTTCCTTGGCGTAAAGCGATACTCGACCACGACAGATTTACGAGCAACATAGGAGATTACTCGAAATATTCCAAAGCGGTGAAAAAGCTGGGCTTAAAGCGCAACGAGTTGTCCGAAGCGGAGTATAAGAGGATGATCGGCGACACCAGTTACAATAACGTTACCGCCAAACTGCGCGCCAAAGGATCGGACCATAACGGAGTAAACGGATTTTTGATACTCCCGATACTGTCGGTGGGACTCAGCTTTTTGAGCCAGTTCATTACTTCGCGGTTGCAAAAAAGGTCCGGACAAGCCGCGCCCGAGGGCGGAATGGCGGGAAGCATGAAAATGATGATGGTGATAATGCCGCTGATGATGGGGTTCTTCGCATTGCAGTACACCGCGGTATTCACGCTGTACATCGTGGTAAACTCCGCAATGACCATACTAATAAACGTTTTCACGACAATGGCTATGAACGGTAAAAGCAAACATAACGAAAAGAAGCTCAGGTCTCCCGACGGCATTCAAAAATACGGACGCCCCGACCCGAAAGACCTGTGACGACAATATCCGGCAATAGGAGAGATTATGGAGAGAATAGTTGAATTTACAGGTAAAAAAGTTCAGGAGGCCGTGGATATCGGTCTGAAAACTCTTGGGATAACTCTGGACGACGCGGACATAAAGATATTGTCCAACGGCGGATTGTTCAAAAAAGCCAAGGTTGCCATAAAATACGACGACGGACTTAAAGAAGGCGAAGTCCCCGCGGAGGCGAAAGCTCCCGAAAAGCGCGACGACGCGCCGACGGTCTCGGTATCCGCGCGCGAAAACAAGGAGACCGTAAAAACAAAAGCGCCGGAGGGAGAGCCGCATTGGGGCAGCGCGCCGGTAAAACGCGAGCCCACAACGACTTCCGATTTCGGAAAGGCTTGTAAAGAAAAGAAAAAAGAACAATCCGTATCCAAAAAAGAAAACAAGGAAGACGCGGAGCGGAAAGAACCGCGGGACGAAAAGCAGAATAAAGAGCCGCGTCGTAAAAAAGAGCGCGAGTCCGTTCTTCCCACCGATGAACAGGTGGAGCAAAGCAAAACGTTCGTTTCGGAATTGCTTGCCAAGATGAACATTTCGGGCAACGTCGAAACCGTTGTGGACGAAGGTCTGCGCATAAACGTGGATACCGAGGATGCCAGAGTGATTGGTCACCGCGGCGAAGTGCTCGACGCCATACAGCAACTTGTTAGTTCCGTAATAAACACCTCGCACGGGAAATTCGTGCATATTACGGTAGACGGGCTCGGTTACCGCGACCGCCGCAAAGAAACTCTTGAAAATCTTGCGCGCAGAATGGCTGACAAGGCTGCGCGTATCCGCCGTAAAGTAACGCTTGACGCTATGAACAGCGCCGACCGAAGAATAGTCCATGCGGCTCTCGGCGAGCGTGAAGACGTGTTTACGAGGAGCGAAGGGCACGAGCCCAACCGTAAAGTTGCCATTATCCCCAAACGTAACAAATAAAGGCTATATCGAAACAGCGACAGAGAATCTGTCGCTGTTATAAGTTTTCTGAAGTTTTTATGAAAAATCGTATTTACATAGCGTGCATAGCGGTTTTTACCGTGCTCGCGGTGGCGGCGTCGTATTTTTACGCATCGTCGGGCAAAGCGTGGCTTTTATGTGTGAGTTGCTGTGCGGTCTTTATCCTGCTTGCATGCGTTGCGGCGCTTGCGTACGGCGCGCGCGGAAAACGCGGGCGGGAGCAGTCAAAGATATACTCCAAAAAGGAAAGATACCTTTCCCGTCCGGAAGCGGAATTTTTGAGCGTTCTGCGCGGAATCGTCGGCGGCAGATACGAAGTGTACGCCCAGGTGCCGCTCGTATCGGTTATAGATAAAAATGGGAGCGCGTTCCGTAACGAACTGTTTCGCGTTGTAGACTATCTCATAGCGGACCCGGCAAACAGCGCTCCGCTTTTATTGATAGAACTCAACGACGCGTCCCACGCAAGACGCGACCGCGTCGAGCGTGACCGCAAAGTAGCCGAAATATGCGCATGCGCCGGCATACCGCTTATCGCGTTTACGTTTGAGCAGGCGAAAAACGTGCCGGAAGTCAAAAAAACGGTAATGAAAATGCTGAAATAGGCTCGTTGCGGATATAAGTTCCGAAAAAATAATTGAATTTTCACGGGGAACTCTTTTCGCTCTTTTGAAAGACGGTTATTCTTTCGAACCGAAGTTCGAGCGCTACCTGTCGGATCGGTGGCGGGAAATTCGACGACTTTTTACGACGACCCGCAAATTGCCGTGTTATGCGGATTTGCGACGGTTTTGAATGGAAAGCCCAACGAAATGATCGTAATATAAATGATATTGTCTATTAAACTATAAAAAAGCGCGCCGTGCTCGAATACGTGACGACGCGTTTTTTATGTTATGCGCAGGGCGGCGGACTGTCGCTTTACACCGAGAATAAAAGGTCCGCGTAAGACGGCATGGGCCAGTCGCTTTCCGGCACCAGCGTTTCCAGTTCGTCGCAAGCGGCGCGCAACTCCTGCATTGCCGCGAAAACGACGTTGTGGTAAGCGGTGGCCTGTTGTTCGTTGTTTTCTATGCTCTTTACTTTTACGCTGGCTTCGATGAGGTTTCCGTTAGCCGAGTAAGCCGCGGAGGTAAGAGCGTTTATTTTGGTCAGCAGAGCTCTTTCGGTATCGGAGGCGGCGCTTATGGCGTTTTTGGTCTGTATTGCGTCGGACAGAGTTTTCATATATTTGATACATGCGGGGATTATCTGTTTTCCCGCCATATCGATCATGGTAAGGGCTTCTATGTTTATCACTTTGCAGTAATTTTCCAGCAGTATGTCTTTACGCGCTTTTATTTCTTCGCCGGTGTATACTTTGTGGCGCGCGAACATTGCGAGGTTTTCTTCGCGCGTATAGTAAGGAAGCGCCTCGGGCGTGGTCTTTAAGTTGAGAAGTCCGCGGCGGCCGGCTTCTTCCACCCATTCGTCGGAATAATTGTTGCCGTTGAATACTATGCGCTTGTGCGCCGCGTATGTTTCGGTTATTAGCTTTTTCACAGCCTTTTCCGTGTCTTTCGCGCCTTCCAGTTTATCGGCGAATTCTTTGAGCACGTCGGCTACGGAGGTGTTTAGCATGACGTTGGGGCAGGCGATATTAAAGGTAGAACCGAGCGAGCGGAACTCGAATTTGTTGCCTGTAAAGGCAAGCGGCGAAGTACGGTTGCGGTCGGTGGTGTCCGCCATAAATTCGGGTATCGATTCCGCCACCTGCATTTTGCTTCCCTTTTTGCCGGCATAGGCGGTGCCGTTGCTCATAGAATCGAGTATGCCGGTAAGTTCTCCGCCGAGGAATATGGAGATTATGGCGGGAGGCGCCTCGTTTGCCCCGAGACGGTGGTCGTTTCCTGCGCTCGCCACGCTGAGGCGGAGCAGATCCTGATGCATATCCACGGCTTTTATTACAGCTGCAAGGAACAATAAAAAGCGGTAATTATTTTCGGGGGTCTTACTGGGATTAAGAAGATTTTCGCCGGAGTCGGTAGAGAGGGACCAGTTATTGTGTTTGCCGCTGCCGTTTACGCCCGCAAAAGGCTTTTCGTGCAATAAGCACACAAGTCCGTGGCGGTCGGCCGTCTTTTTCATTACTTCCATGGTAAGCTGGTTGTGGTCGGTAGCTACGTTTACCGTGGTAAAGATGGGCGCGAGTTCATGTTGCGCGGGAGCCACTTCGTTGTGGCGCGTTTTTGCGAGTATGCCCAGTTTCCACAGTTCGCGGTCGAGATCGTCCATATACGCTATAACGCGTGGACGAATATTTCCGAAGTAATGGTCTTCCAGTTCCTGTCCTTTGGGCGGGCGCGCGCCGAACAGCGTTCTGCCCGTGAATATCAGGTCTTTGCGCTTTTTCCAAAGTTCCTTGTCTATCAAAAAGTATTCCTGTTCCGGTCCTACCGTCGCGATGACCCGATTTACTTCGGTATTGCCTATGGCGTGTAGCACGCGTACCGCCTGCTCGCTTATCGCGCGCATAGAGCGCAAAAGAGGCGTCTTTTTATCCAATACCTGTCCCGAGTAAGATATAAACGCCGTGGGGATACAGAGCGCGCCGTCTTTGATAAAGGCGTAACTGGACGGATCCCACGCGGTGTATCCGCGGGCTTCGAACGTGGA